>NZ_BAWZ01000014.1:0-89062 GCF_000698105.1 Geomicrobium sp. JCM 19037
CCCCAAAGTACACCCACCGTGTCTACTTGACACTCCAAAGTATAAGGGCGACATCGGTGGCCAAAGTACACCCACCGTGTCTACTTGACCGCGGAGGATCGGCCGAGCCTCTGTAGTCTGACGGCGAAGTCACTGAGAAAATAGCGTCTCATTCTCTAAGTTACTCGTTCACGCGAACTAGCGGGTCCGACCCATGTGGGGATTTAAACTATATGGAGCGTTGCGATTGTAAATTATCCCATCATAGAACCGTCTATGTGAGAATATAGCCTTTCTATGTGGGGATTTCTGCTAATAACTGCTCCTTATTGAAGAAAATCCCATCATAGACAGGGTCTACGTGGGATTTTCTATTTATTGCAAGCGAAACTCTGGTATACATTTTTCGAATTACCTTGTTCTGTGAACTTATTACGACCTGCGGGGTCTTGTCTCGGCCTTCTTACCCAGGCGTCACTGCCTTTCGTTCCAATCAACGATACTGAATAGGCGGCGTTGTTAAACTAAAGGTCCTTATTTGTGACATTGACGGTATTTACGCACTTTGCATATCAATGACATTCAAAGAAACCATTCATTGCTACACCTGCCTTGAACGATGAACATTGATCTTCGATAACACGGTCGATTTACCATTGGTTCTCTGAAGAAATTCATTCGTTCAACTTGTATACCTCCACCCTATGACAGTTGCTTAGCAACCTCAATCTGATAGTCTACTAACGTTTCACGAATCTCTGTTTGTAACACTTCGGAAGGGAGGTCCATCGGCAAGCGTAACGCTGGGTGAATCTTGCCCATCATTCCAAGTGCTGCTTTTACCGGGGCTGGGTTCGTGTCTTTGAACAATACGTCGTTCAATGGCATCAGTTCAAAGTGTAGGCGCCTTGCCGTTTCAATATCGCCATTAAACCACGCATTGTGCAAGTCGGCAACAGCTTTAGGGGCTACATTGGCGGTTGCACTAATTGAGCCTGCGCCACCGATCGCAAGCATCGGGTAACAGAGCAATTCAATTCCAGAAAACAACAGAAAGTCTCGACCACAATGGAGCAGTACACGGTTTACGTGCTCGAAATCTTTGTTCGATTCTTTTGCACCGACGATGTTCGGGCAGTCTTTGACGAGCTGCGCCATCGTTTCCACTTCAAGGTTTTGTGCTGTCCTGCCTGGAATGTTATAAATAATAATCGGAAGGCTCACCGCATCGGCAACGGTTTTGAAGTGTTTATACAAGGCTTGCTGATTCGGTTTGTTATAGTATGGTACAATGACCATCGCTGCGTCAGCACCCATTTCTTCCGCTTTTTTCGTGAGATACATCGTCTCGTTATGGTTCGTTGACCCTGTACCCGGAGCAAACGGAACACGGCCATCGATCGTTTTCATCGCCCGCTCCATGACGAGCACTCTCTCTTCTACCGATAGCGAACTCGGTTCACCGGATGTCCCTGTAACCGAGATGCCGTGTGACCCATTCTCAATCTGGAATTCAATTAATTCTGACTGTTTATCAAAATCAATATCATGATTCTCTTTGAACGGCGTAATGACTGGGGCAATAGATCCTCGTAACCTTTGCTTGATTTCATCGTATCGTTGCATCATCATTCCCCTTTTCGTAAGCGTTTTCAATATCATATATCCAATCATATATGATTTCAAGGGAAGTTATTGTGATTGTGAATAAATTCCGCTATACTTTGAGCTATGAAAACGGATACGAGTACGAAAAGTGGTTACGCCTACATGTTGGTAAAAGAACGCATTCTCGACGGAACTTATTTACCTGGACAGCGAATTGTCATTGATCAGATTGCAAAAGAGGTTGGTCCAGTCATATTCCTGTCCGAGAAGCCATTCGCAAACTTGAGGCCGATCAATACATTGAATACCGTGCCCATGCTGGTGCAATTGTTACGGGAATTGATGCCGAAGCTTACGAAGAAACGCTTCAGCTTCTCTCAATTTTAGAAGGCTTTGCAACCGCAGAAGCGTCGTCGTTTATAGGTGAGAAGGAACTCGGAACACTACATACGTTAAACGACAAAATGCAAACCGCCTTGGAGTGCTATGACCTGACGACGTTTGGCAAGCTAAACAAATCATTTCATTTTGCGATTTATGACCATTGCCCTAACGAGCTGCTCGTTGCTCACATCACAAGTGCGTGGGAGAAGTTGGACACCGTTCGCACGTCAGCCTTTACGACGTTGCCGATGAGGGCCCCCAATTCATTGAAAGAACACCGCGAACTGCTTCACATGTTCCAGGAAGAAGCGCCAAAAGCCGAAATTGAAGCTTTCAGTCGTCAGCATAAACAAAATACACTGCTCGCCTTTCAATCAAAGGAGGAACCCGAATGATTTCGATTTCTGCTAAGATTCAGGGACAATCTCACCACGTGACACGCCGCATTGACCCGGCACAGAAACAGACCACCGTGCGCTACGATATTCCTACTGGCGGCACGGTATACGGGGCCGCGCTAAACTACAAAGAGGAGCTCACCCAATTCGGGGACGATTTACATAACGCCCCGTACAACCGCCCATCCGAAGCACCCGTCCTGTACATCAAGCCTAAAAACACGCTCGTCGCCGACCAATCGCCCATCCCAGTCCCAGATAAAACTGAATATTTGGAAGTCGGCGCAGCGCTTGGTATCGTGTTTGACCGCGAAACCTGCCGCGTGTCGGTCGAGGACGCCCTTGATTACGTAGCTGGATACACGATCGCAAATGATGTGAGCATCCCGCATAAAAGCCTACACCGCCCGGCAATTAAGGAGAAATCAAGAGACGGTTTCTGTCCCATCGGACCGTGGATTGCTCTTCGAGAAAGCGTCCCAAACCCAGACGACCTCACCGTGCGCGTATCCATTAATCAAACGATAAAACAGACCGCTTCCACACGCTCACTCGTTCGAGACATCCCCCATCTCATTGCGGACGTGAGTGCATTTATGACCTTTTCTGCTGGAGACGTGTTGCTCGTCGGCACCCCACCGAACCGCCCAACATTTCAGCGTGGAGACACCGTCACCATTGAAATTGAAGGAATCGGAACGCTCGTGAACACCGCACAAGATGAACGGGAGGTGAACCGATGAAACAGGCACGGATCGTTTACGAAGGAAAAATCCAACCCGCTTTTTTGAAAGAAGGCAGCATCGAACTCTCTGATGGGCGAACGGTTGAAGAACATCAGGTCCAATGGTTGCCGCCTGTCATACCTGGTACAATCTTCGTTTTAGGGCTTAACTATGCGGACCATGCAAAAGAATTGGCGTTTGACGCCCCGAAAGAACCGCTCGTATTTCTAAAGGGCCCGAACACGCTCGTCGGGCATAACGGGGTTACTGTGCGACCTGACGATGTGACGAACATGCATTATGAGTGCGAGCTCGCGGTTGTCATTGGTAAACAAGCACGAAACGTCAAACGGGAACAGGCTTACGACTATATTGCCGGTTATACGGTCGCCAATGACTACGCCATTCGCGACTATTTAGAGAATTATTACCGCCCCAATTTATGTGTGAAGAACCGTGACAACAGCACACCAATCGGACCGTGGCTTGTCGGTCGTGAACACATCGATTACCCGATGAACCTGTCTCTTCAAACGACTGTCAATGGGCGAGTCACGCAGACGGGCTCAACGCGAGATATGGTATTCTCTATTCCTGAATTGGTGGAATATTTGAGTAGCTTCATGACGTTACAGCCAAACGACATAATTTTAACAGGCACGCCAGAAGGGCTCGAACGTGTGAACAGTGGCGACGAGGTGGTTACCGAAGTAGAAGGTGTCGGACGGCTTAGAAACTTTATTCGAGGTGGTTCGTGATGCCGCACATTATTGTTGAGTATACCGATAACTTACGAGCTAAGACGGATGTGCGGGAGCTTCTCATCCGGATTAATTCGGTGTTCATTGCCCGTCCAGAGACGTTTCCTGTTGGCGGCATTCGTTCCCGCGCAATTGCACTTACAGATTATGTAGTCGCCGATGGTACCGCTGACGATGCGTTCGTTCACACGCAAATCCGCATCGGTGCCGGCCGCTCTGAAGAAGAGAAGAAAGACGTGTGTGACGCTCTGTTTCACGTGATGGAAGACTACTTCAAGGACCTCTTTTCGGAGCGTTACTTGGCGTTGTCATTGGAGTTGTATGAATTCCCAGTGTCTGGAACGTATAAGAAAAACAACATTCATGAGCGGTATAACCGTGTGTGAAGTGACGAGGGGCGTTAGTGTTTGAACATGTGGCATTGTGGTCGTGGGTTTAGGAGAGTTGCATGGCGCTATGTCTCTGTACCCCAACAACTCAAACGATGGGCCGTTGGCGAAGAGATCGATAGTATACGACGTCTTTAGTTACACTTGTAGAGTCACCTTCCATTTTTACGATAAAATCCTACCGACTATAAAAGAGTAGCCAATAGCTACTCTTCATTCAACCGAATTCTTAAATAGGTACGATCATCGTACGATTCATTTCCGTGCATCAGCTTTGGAGCTCTTGAAAATACGGAAACAAAGAGGATCTTCATCTAATAGATTAAATAATGCATTTTCCGTTTCAGAAAGTGTACGCTTCAAGTAAGGATAACCATCAGAACCTAGGACAAGTTCATCTGCATTTTCAGGGACTCTAACCGTGCGGATTCGATCTAGAGCCATTGTAGATCCATTGATTACCTCGTATCCATATGGATGATCTTTAGATAAATTTTGGAATTGGTATTGCATTTGAATAAGTGGTTGGATCGCAGCAAATCCGCTGTCATCGTTCATTAGCATGTCTATGGATTTCCCACTTTGAACTTCAGCTTCTAAATACATTGATCTTGCATTTGCAGTAATGTCATCAATTGGTTTTTCATGAGCATACGAAACGTTATCAATGAGGCATTGACAATCGCCGATCATCCACACGACTTTTCTTGCATGACTGTACAAGCTCATTACGGCAGATGGCGTGGCAAACGGCTTATCATGTATGAGTTGCTGGATGCCTTCTTCTTTATAGCGATCTTGAAGTCGATCATTAATATACTCAATAATTTCTTCGATGCCCGCCTGTCCATCCACCTCAGCAAGTGCTTCGCGAATTGTATACGCAGAAAGTTGTCCAGGGGTGAGATTACCCATCATTTCCCCAGAGACATTCGTCGCTCCATCAATCACAGCTGCAAAGTGCTCATTAAAAAAATAATGATCTTCACACACCGTATTATCACCAGTTTTAGCAGCTCGATGTTTTTCTATCAGTTTCAATGTCTATCTTCCTCCACTCAATTAGTCAAAATAAGGAGGCAACGTCTCATCCTTAATTTGATTTTGGATAATGTTCACCTGGCTTTTAGTCATCCGTTGCAAGGAGAGCGGTGGAAGATGCTCAGGACTGAAGAAATCCACAGCGTCTGTTTCGATACTCGTTTGTACTTCACCACCTACAATTGAGCACAGAAACACCAGCGTATATATATCATATAAAGAAGATGGTTGTGGATGGCACTTCCGATCAAATACAGCAATTAGTCGGTCTACGTTTATTTTGAATCCAGTTTCCTCAAAAACTTCTTTTTCTACGGTTGATCTTGGCGTATCTCCAACGTCAGACCAGCCACCAGGTAAACACCAACGCTTATCATCAGTTTCTTGAACCATTAACCAGCAACCATCTTTTACGACAACAGCGCGCACACCAACCTTAGGTGTGGCGTATCCTTGTTCGAAAGAAAAAGCCTCTATAACAATTTTTAAATCTTCCACACCACTAAGCTCACTCATCATCTCCACGGATAAATCTCGCAAAGCTTCATATCGCTCTTGGTCATACGGATCCTTACAATATGCTAGCCCACTCTGAGAAAGGGCTTGAACTTGTTTAGCCCACCTTAACATCGGAGACTCTGTTGTCATCTCAATCGACCCCTTCACTCTCAACGCTTTCCTGCAAGGACTGTAGGAGGTTCCACCGTTCTTCATCCTCAAGCTGAGCATTTTTATATTCAAGATGATTAATTGCAGTATAAATATTGATAGTATCGTTTCGTCTCAACCACTGTTCGAATTGATAATCATTAAAGAAGTCAGGACGAACAGGTAAATAGTCACTCTCTATGCTCACTTTGATTGACATCTCAGGTTCATCTAAATATTGAAAGAAAGACGTGACTTTCTCTTTTGGCGCGTTGGAAAACACAATAATTCCAGCTCCTCCTGCCGGATAAGATGTCCCTACTTCTGGCAGCGAAATCATTCCGAGGTCAAAAGAACCTGCGATGAGCCGTCGGAGCAATTGGTGTTGTTTGAGTGATGACATTAGAAAAAGGCCGTCGCCGTCGACAAATTGCGGGATTGCAAGTTGATGCGTTAGTTTGGGCATATACCCCAACTCATTCACGAGTCGAGACCACTGATTCAATTCGGATTGTTCGGGGCTAAAAGACAAATCATTATGCATTGCCTCCATATACCAGGGCGTTTCCATGTCTGTGTGAAAATGCCACAGTTGATCATTGTTCACTTTGCTATGAAGTTGGTCAACATCCTCCAAAAATGAATCCCATGTTAGGCGATTAATGTTCTCCATTCCATACTGTTCTGCCAAAGAGGCATTGTAATAGATGACTGGAACATTCAATCCGATAGGCAAAGCATATCTCGTATCATTAAACGTAAAACGTTCACTTAACGCTTTAAACATTTCGTCAATCTTATTTGAATTTACATACGTTTCAACTGGCTCAATTAAACCTTGTTCGGCAAAGTCTGCTACTCCATAATGAGCGTGAATTTCTGCTAAGTCAGGGGTTTCATTCAAAGAGACCGCACCATATAATTCATCCAATAGTTGGTCATGGCTCGTAAAGAGTCGTGTTTGAATGGTCACCCCTTTATCGTTTGTCTCTGAAAAAGTCTCACTAGCTTCCACCAGAGCAGGTTCAACGGTCCACAATTTGAGAGTTTCATCATTATTCGTTGATGAATCTTCAAGGTCATTGTCATGGTTGGAGTATGAAAGCAGGTACAAGCTTAATAACAGTACAATGCTTACACTTATAAAAAAGAGAATGTATTTGGCCATATTGATCCTTCCTGAACAAAGATCTAGGTATTCAAACTATATAGGAAGGCCACGCTTACCAGAAATAATTGTGACGACAATGAGTGATACAATGGTACTCAATGTAAGAATTGACGCCAGCGCTGCGGCAGCACCTAAGTTAGAAGTAAATACTTCACTGTACACAGATACAGAAATTGTCGCCGTTGCTGCAGAATACAAAACGATTGTTGAGCTAAGCTCATTAATTGTCGTTACCCAACTTAAGATGCTCCTGACAATACGCCCGGCACCATTAGAACTGCTGTTGTCTTAAAGAATGATTTTACCGGTGAAACACCTAACTGATGGAAGCCTCTTCAACGCTTTTATCGATTTGATGCAATACGGCGGTACTTGACCGCATCGTGTATGGGAGTCTACGGATACAATATGCGATAACAAGAATCACCCAAGTTCCCGTAATTTCAATAGGTGGTTCATTAAATGCAAGGATCAGGCTAATTCCTAAAACTGTACCCGGCATAACATATGGAATCATAATCAACGAATCTAGAAGTGCTGTCAATTTTGAACTCCGCCGTACAATGACATATGAAACGAGCAATCCCATCACTAGCATGAAAACCATTGCAATGCTTGAGTACGTAAACGTATTAATAATGGCATTAGGAACGCGATAGAATACTTCTCTGTAGCTGTCTAACGTAAAACCGCTCGTAAACACAGGACCATTTGTCTGCCTGAATGATGTCGTAATCACAGTTGCTTGTGGAATTAAAGAAACTGTTAATAAACCAGCAATTCCCATCATCATCGCGGTTTTTAATGGCCACCGTAAACGCACAAGTTTTGGCGCGTTCATGCTATTCATCGTGTATGTTTTTCTAGCGATTAAGTAGCGTTGCAAAAAGAGAATACTAGTCGTAATTGTAAGTAAAACAATACTGATTGTACTTGCCATCGCTGGGCTAGAGCCAAGCTCATTTATAAACATTTCAAATGCAAGAACAGGTAAGAGCGTGTCACTTTGCCCTAGTAGTCGCGGTGTACCGAAGTCAGCGAATGCGGACATAAATACCATCATGGCTCCCATGGAAACCGTAGGAAAAATGAGGGGTAACGTAATTTTTCGAATTCGATTTAAACCGAATAGACCTAGACCTTCAGACGCTTCTTCTAGTGAACGGTCAACCGTTTTTAAAGCTCCAGAAACATAGAGATAGATGTGGGGATAAAGCTGTAGAGAAAACACCCAAATCATACCACCAAGGCCGTAAATTGTTGGTAAATCAATATTAAACCAGTCAGAGAAAATGTTTGTAATAAAGCCGTTATTTCCAAGCATGAGAATCCAAGAGTATGCGCCAATGAATGGCGGAGACATCAATGTCAACACGAGTAATATATTGATTAAATTTTTAAATGGCAAGTCATATCTTGTCATGATATAAGCAAGAGGTATACCTAAACAACAAGCAAATATCGTCGCAAAGAAGGCAACGAGCAAACTGTTCAACAACGCTTCGTAGTAATATCGATAAGAGAAAAATTCCTGATAGTTTGAAAAATCCAATCTACCATCTACAATAAAACTATTTATGAATATTGAAAAGAGGGGATAGACAAGGAATAAAAGGAAGAACGCAAACGCTGAAATGGTTACGATCGACCAAAAGTCAAACCGCAACCGAAAACGTTTACGCGGTTTCATAGCGGTTTCCATAAATATTCAGTGCCTCCTCTCCACTTTCATTAAAGATGACAGCATCCGCTGGATTAAGATGAACTCGTACATTTTCATCAACACTGCGCAATTGTTGATAAGATACTGCATGTTCATGAACTTGTATTTCTTGGTCATTTTCTAAGCGAATCTTATATTCAACCGTCTCCCCCAAAAACAATGCCCCGACGATTTTACCGTTAACGGTATTTGTTTGTGTGCTTTCTGTTGCGAGGCTGAGTTGCTCTGGTCGAACTGAATACACCACCTCACCTCGATACGACTCTGTCAGCTTCGCTGTCCCTAAATCGACACCAGCAACGAGCAAGCGATCATTATCACCTACTTTGCCATCCAAAAAATTCGTAGAACCGATAAAGTTTGCTACAAATCGGTTTACTGGTGATAAATAAATTTCATGTGGTTTTCCAATCTGTTGTATTTCACCCGCATTCAAGACGGCAATGCGGTCCGAAACAGCAAGTGCTTCTTCTTGATCATGGGTAACGTACACATTGGTTATGTTTAAAGAATTTTGTAACTCTTTAATGTCATATCGCATCTTAAGCCTTAGTTTGGCGTCTAAGTTTGACAACGGTTCATCCATCAAGAGAAGGCCTGGATGAATAACTACCGCTCGAGCCAATGCAACGCGTTGTTGTTGGCCCCCACTTAGTTGTGAAGGTTGTCGATCTTTCAGATGGCTTAGTTCAACCATCTCAAGTGCGTCGGTAACCCGCTTTTGAATCTCTTGTTTTTTAATTTTTCGTGCTTTTAGCCCGTAGGCTACATTTTCAAACACTGTCATATGTGGAAATATCGCATAATTTTGAAATACCATACCAATGTTACGTTTATATGCGGGTACATCATCCATGAGCTGATCCCCAAAATAAAGATGTCCTTCTTCGTGTTGGTGAAAACCTGCAAGCACACGAAGAAGGGTCGTTTTCCCACATCCACTTGGACCGAGTAACGTAAAGAACTCGCCTTCTTTAATGTCAATGTTTGCGTTATTCACAGCTCGATAATCGTCAAAAATCTTACTAATTCCTTGTATTTTAATGGAATTCATTCAACTCTCTCCTCTATATCCGTACTATGTACGTAGAGGATCACGATAAAACGTGATCCTCTTGTTTATCTTTCAATGATGATTCGTCTGATACGCTCCATAATCTCATCTTGATTTTCTGCTGACCAACTTAAATCATAATCGACCATTGGAATCTCTTCTGATGGTGCCAACCTTCTGGTGGATCAACATCATCGCGAACTGTTCTACGGTTAAACTCTCTCGTCGCCATTTCCTGCACTTCTTCACCTGCTAGAAAATCGAGAAATGCTTCGGCATTTGCTTGATTATTCGCACCTTCAATGATGGCCATGCCATCTGGAACAGCAGACGTCCCTTCAGATGGGTAAGAAATTCCTACCGGAGCATCTCCTACGATATAGCGATAAGCTGCTTCTTCCAGTGTTACTCCAATAGGAAACTCTCCATCAGAAACGCCTTGATAAACCATTGATGAACCCGAAAGTGTATTCCCATCAAGCTGTTCAATAAAGTCTTCAACATAATTCCATCCATCGTTGCCATCATCCTCAAAAGCAAACAACATCGTTACAACTTGCGTGTAGGAAGACCCTGAACTAGACGGATCTGCATACGCAATCTCACCTTCCCACTTTGGATCGAGTAAATCTTCCCAACTCGTTGGGACATCAGCTTCATCTACCATGCTTTCGTTATACATAATGACCATAGGAAGTGCAGAGAAACCTGTCCAACTGTCTGTTGGGCTTTTAAATTCTTCAGGAATATGTTCATCTTCACTTGTTACATACGGCGTAAAGTATTCACTATACGCTCGAGGGATTCAGCTCCGCCTCCCCAGAATACGTCGCCTAACGGATTACCAGACTCTGCTTCAACACGGTTTAATAATTCACCCGTTCCTGCTGTAATTAAATCTACTGAGATTCCAGTTTGATCTTGAAATTCATTAACAATTGGATTGATAATTTCTGTTTGATGTGGAGAGTAAACGGTTAACGAACTTGTCTCTTCTTGTGCATCGCCATCACTGTTACTCTCTTCACTATCACTTGAATCTTCCCCACCACACGCTACAAGTATTGCTGAAAAACTAGCAATCATAAAAAATTGTCCCGCCTTTTTCATAACCCTGCCCCCTATAACATTTGTTCTTCCTATCATAGATTGGGTTGTAAGCGCAAACAATGCTGTTTATTTTCACATATGTAAGATTTTTTTCAAAAAAATTACCATGATCAAATGATCATGGTTGCTGACTTTCAGGTCGTTTTATTTTTGGTGAGTTATCCTGTAATTTGAAGGGGTTGTTCCCATTTGCTTCTTAAACAGCTGGCTAAAATATCGAGGGTCTGAGTACCCGCTCTGATAGGCAATCTCCGAAGGGCGAAGGGTCGTTTCCTTTAACAATTTAGTCGCTTTATTCATTCGCTTTTCTGTAATGTAATCAACGTAGTTACGCCCTGTATATTGCTTGAAGACACGACTTAAATAACTGCTGCTTAACACATATTTATCTGCGAGCTCATTTAATGTAATCGAATGTGTATAATGATTGTCGATATCATTAAGAATACGGTCCATGTCGACATGCTGGAACATTGAAAAATAAAAGATGCCCCTGCCATTCAAGTGTTGTTGTTCGTGAATGATCTTTGCCTGTTGGTAAGCCGTCGGCAGCTCGCGAACGTCATGTATCGGTTTGCTGACACTCAGTGTTTGGATTTTAGATTCCTTTTTCAATAGCTCCCAGAGCATCTCACATTGTTCTTCAAAAAGCGGTTCGTTACATCCTTCAACAATAAAAACCGCTTGATGATTACTTGTCCAAATACACCCTTTAACACCTTCTTTGTTAATGTCTTCCTGACTATTTGCAATAGCGATTGCATAGGGTGCCTCATAAGTAAATACTGCCGTTAATTCTTCACGAGTCACTTCCTGTGGATTCCGGATGTACCGGGAGAGAACTAATTGAGCATATCGGGACTTTTCTTTTTTTTGGTCGGATCGTTGTTTTGCCACTTTTGAAAGGACACGAGTCAACTCAGTTGGATCTGTCGGTTTTAACAAGAGGTCCCGTGCACCTAACTTAAGGGCATTTTGAGCATAAGTAAACTCCCCAAATCCCGTAAGCAACACACATTCAACGTCATGATAACGTTCCTTCACCTCTTTAATTAGCTCGATTCCATCCATGCCGGGCATACGTATGTCAGTGAGCAGGATATCAACAGGCACTCGCTTCATGATCTCCAACGCTTCTTGTCCATGGGCTGCAGTCGCAGCAACTTCAATTCCTATCTCTGTCCAATCAATCGTCGTAGCCAAACCCATTCTCATCATATCCTCGTCGTCTACAATCATCAGTTTAATCATACTTCACCGCCTAACCCTTCATGAGTGATCA
The DNA here is from genome assembly GCF_000698105.1 of Geomicrobium sp. JCM 19037. Lineage (NCBI taxonomy): Bacteria > Bacillati > Bacillota > Bacilli > Caryophanales > Geomicrobium > Geomicrobium sp. JCM 19037. The sequence goes on from NZ_BAWZ01000014.1 coordinate 12,274, forward strand.
TGATTTCCATCATCCATACGATTTTGAATTGGTATGGTTATTTTTACCTCAGTGCCTATTGATGGAGAAGAAGTAATATGAAAGCTTCCTTTCTCACCATAATAAATCCCAAATCGTCTTCTTACATTCTGAAGTCCAATTCCTGTTCCTCCTCCTCGATACTTTTTCCTCTCTTTTCCAGAAAGCACGTCGGCTAAAACCTGCTCATTCATACCGACTCCATTATCAGCAATTACAATTTGAATTGAGTTGGTCTCTTCCATCACATGGAGCTGGAGCCTTCCATGACCGAGCTTTCTTTCTAGCCCGTGACTAATCGCATTTTCAACAATTGGTTGGATAACAAGTGTAGGCACTAGCACTGCCAAGCTGATTGATCCACATCAATCTCCACATCAAATTTATCTTTATAACGGACTTTCTGAATCGTTAAATAGTGATTAAGTTGTGTTAACTCATCTTCCAGTGGAACGAGGTTATCTCCTCTAGAAATGGTGTAACGCATCATTCCTCCTAGAGATACAACAACATCACTAATTTGTTTCACACCATTCATACGAGCCATCCAATTTACTGTCTCCAATGTGTTATATAAGAAATGTGGATTAATCTGTGCTTGCAGCGCCTTAAGTTCTGACTCCTTCAAAAGCATCTCCTTTTCATAATCTTCTTTAATAAGATGATTTACTTTATGAGCCATCTGATTGAAATTATTTCCAAGTCTCCCAATATCATCATTGTAATTTCTAGTAAACCTTACGGTATGATCTCCGTTTGCGAAACGTCTTAAAAGCTCCATGAGTTCATAAAGCGGACGAGTCAATGTTTTTGATAGAAAATATGCAGCCCAGCTGAAGATAATCAACGCAACTACAGCTATAACAACGGTTAATGTTAAGAACTCATCTGCTAGTTTGCGTACTTCAACATCAGGCACCATGCTAACAAAAGAAAAATCATGTTTCTCATTTTCATTGTGAACGATAACATACGACTCTTCTTCAGTTACATACTGTACAAAGCCACCTTCCATGTCCTTGTGGTTAAACGAATCGAGTGAAAATTTTTCACCTTTTACTTTGTTAGTTGGCTGCGAAGAAACGATATAATCTTGACCATCTAAGAGGTACATGTGCCCATCTTCATGTGTCGTGTCTGCATAAAGGTCCAACATCGTTTGATTCATAACATCAATAACGAGATAACCGAGTACTTCTCCAGAAGTTATGTCTTTAAGTAATCGTCCTCCTGTAAGAGCAATATCATCACCTTGAGGGTGATTAATACTTTGATGCGTATTCCACACAAGATGACCTTTTGCTTCATTCGCTTTTCGAAAGATTCCCCACCCTTCCATATATTGATCATACTGACGAGGCAAATAGTCACCTGTAAAATACCGATCCCCATTTAATCCGATAATGTACAGATTTAAGGTCCAATTCATGGAAGACGTCATCGTATCAAAAAGGTCATTGACTGCAAGATAATCTTCATATTTTTTTGTATGAGATCTCGTTTCTGGCTCTGCAAGTACACGTTGAACCATGTCATTCCTGTATAGATAGAGCGACATTTGGTCCATATCACTAAAGAAGAAGGAAAGCTGTTTATTTACTTGAGTGAGCTTATCTTCTTCAGCTCTACTCAATTGCTCCTCCATAACTTGAATTGAATTCTGATAAGTAAATGTTGCTAATAGAGTGATAGGTATAATGGATGTTAAAATAACGAGAATGAGAAGTTTATTCTGTAAACTCATATTAAGTAAAAAGCGAAACATACCCTCCCCCTAACTAGAGCATTATCTTCTATACTTATAACTTAACCATATGAAACATAATTATAAAACTAGTTATTTAAAATTTTATCTTCAACTTAAATCATTCAAAACAACGAAATGTGCGATCTCCATTTCACCCCCTATAGATCCCCCTCATCCGCTCAAGCATCCGCCGCGTTGGCCCACTCAAATACCGCTCCCGTTGCCAAACGATCGCCGCTTCTGCTTTTACGTTCATATTAGCGATCGGGAACACCTGTAATCCTTCAGTTGGAAAGGCTTGTAACGTTGATTCTGGTACAATTGCAGCGCCTATGCCTGCTAAAGCAAGGGATAAGAGCATGGCAGCATCAGGACATTCACAAGCGATGTTCGGTTGAACGCCAGCGCGGTGGAATGCTCCGATGACCCGTTCGTATTGCCCTCGCCCGCTCGTTCGATGGAGCAACAATAAAGGGATGCCCGAGAGATGTTGCATCTGTACTTCAACCCCTTCTATGGACCGCGCATGAGTTGTAGACACAGCGAGCACATAACGCTCTGCTGGGAGTGTGATTGCATCGTATTGTACTGTGAAGTCTTCTATATTCAGCGGAAAGCGTACGAATGCAACTTCTATGTCTCGTTCCGCCATTGCTTGCATGAGTGTATACGTATCCCCTTCACGTAGCTGGATTTTGACGTTTGGCGTATTGGCACGGATGTGGCCCATCGGTTCGAGCAAATAGTAGAAACAAGATTTGTTAACACCGATGGATAGCGTCCCCATTTCACCCGAGTCCATCGCTTTGATTTCGTGCACCGTATCTTCAATCGTGCCAAGTATAATCTTTGCTTTTTCATAAAGGGCCGCTCCAGCAGCGGTCAGTTGAAGGCTTCGTTTTCCACGATCGAACAATTGCACATTCAACTCTTCTTCAAGCAATTTCAGCTGTTGGCTAAGCGGTGGTTGAGCCATTTGCAGTTTCCGAGCGGCTCTTGTAATTTGTCCTTCATCAGCAATCGTCTTAAAATACCGAAGCCTCTTCGTATCCACCCGGTCACGCCTTTCATATGTTTTTCATATCCAAAGACTACGAAATCAATATTTTATGTATGTTATCGTCTATGATATATTGAAAGCGCTTTCAAAACAACCGCTATTTTTATGGAGGAGGGTGAACGTGCGTATTGATTTGGAACATGTGAGTGAAGCTGGCCGAAACGTTATTCAAAATATTGGATCTGTTAACCATTACATTAACGGTGCTTTTACTCCTTCTACGAGTAAAGACACGTTTGTAAACACAAACCCTTATACGAATGAAACGATCAACCATGTGGCTCAAGGGAATGAGCAGGATGTAAACCTCGCTGTTAAAGCGGCTCAAACCGCTTTCCACGGTGAGTGGGGACAAATGAAGCTAAGCAAACGCCTGCAATTTATGAACCGCATTGCGGACTTAATTAATGAACATATTGATGAGATTGCCCCACTCGAATCTTTCGACACAGGGCTACCACTCAAACAAACGAAAAAGATGGTCGCACGGGCAGCGCAGAACTTCCGGTTTTATGCAGAAATGGTGTCAACACGGCTCGTTGGCGACGTCTACAATGTTGATGATGAATTTTTAAACTATACGATCCACAAGCCGGTTGGCGTTGCTGGGCTCATTACACCGTGGAACGCACCGTTTATGTTAGAAACGTGGAAGATTGCACCGGCACTTGCCACCGGGAATACCGTCGTCTTAAAGCCGGCTGAATGGTCTCCACTTACCGCAAACCGGCTTGCAGAAATCATTGATAAGGCAGGACTTCCGAACGGTGTTTTTAATGTTGTACATGGGATTGGTGAAGTGACAGGTGCCGCGCTCGTTGCCCACCGAGATGTACCGCTCATTTCTTTTACAGGTGAGACGAAAACAGGTGTCGAAATCCAGCGCAATGGCGCCGAACATATGAAACAATTTTCCATGGAACTCGGCGGAAAATCACCGATCATCATTTTTGATGATGCTGACTTGGAGCGGGCACTCGATGCGTGCGTGTGGGGCATCTTCTCGTTTAACGGCGAGCGTTGTACGGCAAACTCGCGCCTTTATGTGCATGAGTCAATTGCATCTGAATTTATTGAACGTCTAAAAGCGCGGGTCGACAACATTCGTGTCGGCGACCCTCTTGATGAAGCGACGGAAATCGGCCCGCTCATTCACCGTAACCATTACGATCACGTGAAAAGCCATATTCATCAAGCGAAAGAAGACGGGGCCACGGTGTATCAAGGAAACGTACCTGCTGAATACGATTTGGGCTGCTTTATCCCCCTACCTTGCTTTTGAATACCGATCAAACGATGCGAGCCGTCCAAGAAGAGATATTTGGACCGGTGCTAACAGTGATGACGTTTACTGATGAAGCTGACGTGATCGAGCGGTCAAATGACGTGCGGTACGGACTCGCAGGCTATGTGTGGACGAACGATATGAAACGGGGTCATCGCGTCGCAGCCGCCGTAAACGCGGGTATGCTTTGGGTGAATGCCCAAAATGTACGCGACCTTCGCACCCCGTTTGGTGGGTCGAAGCAAAGCGGCATCGGTCGTGAAGGCGGGCATTACGCATTTGAGTTTTATACCGAAGTGCAAATTATTCATGTCGCATTAAACGATCATCCATTCCACAATTCGGGAAAACGAACCGGGAGGTGCACTAATATGCCCGCAAAAACAGGTATGCAATATAAACAACGGTTAAAAAACGCCAAAAACAATGTATTTATCCACGGCGAACGCGTCGATGATCCGACGAGCCACCGAGCGACGAAAAACGTCGTCAACTCGATGGCGAAACTTTATGATTTGCAATACGAAAAGCCAGATCGAATGCTGTACACGTCACCGACGTCTGGCAAGCCGGTCGGCATGAGCTTTCTGCGCCCAGAATCTGTGGATGACATCATCAAGCGCAGAACAGCGATTCAAGAATGGGCAAAGTTATCCGGCGGCATGATGGGGCGCTCACCAGACTATTTAAACGCTGAAGTGATGGCAATGGCGTTGCCAATGACTTGTTCGCTGAAGACGATCCGATGTATGCGGAAAACGCCCGCAACTACTATGAATACGCACGGGAAAGTGACATGAGCTTAACGCATACACTCATCCACCTCAAGTGAACCGTGCAAAAGCGCAACACGAGCAAAAAGACGCCAACATGGCGCTACACCTCGTCGAAAAGAAGTCTGATGGCATTATCGTTGACGGTGTGCGCCTGCTCGCCACCCAAGGCGGTGTGACTGATGAAATTCTCGTGTTTCCCTCAACTGTCAAACCTGCCGGTGAACGGGATGACCCGTATTCACTTGCATTTGTGACCCCGAACAACACGGAGGGACTTTCCTTTGTGATGCGCGAGTCGTTCGACTATGGCAAATCGACGTACGATCACCCCCTAGGCAGCCGCTATGAAGAAGGAGATGCAATCGTTCACTTTGACAACGTCTTTATCCCGTGGGAGCGCGTATTTGTGTGCGGCAACTCTTCCATTTGCAATCGAACGTTTCGGGATACGAATGCGGTCGTCCACATGTCGCACCAGGTGGTCGCTAAAAACGTGATCAAAACTGAATTCTTACTCGGAACGGTGTTGCAAATTATGGATGCGATCGGAATTGACGGATTCCAACATGTGAAGGACAAGGGAACAGAGGTGATGTTGACGTTGGAGTCGATGAAGTCCCACTTGTACCGCGCCGAGCACGGGGCGAAGAAAGATCGATGGGGAACGATGACTCCTGATTTTGATTCGTTAAATGCTGCGCGCAACTGGTACCTCGTGTGTACCCGCGCATGGTGGAAATTCTGCGGATTCTCGGACCTCTGGGCTGATGGGTATTCCTACAGAGGCGGATTTTGAGCACAGTGACCTCGGTCCGATCGTGAACCGGGCGATGCAGTCGAAGAACTTGGAAGGATACGAGCGGGTACAGCTGTTCCGTTTAGCTTGGGATATGACGCTCAGCGCATTTGGCAGCCGGCAAATGCACTATGAATACTACTTCTTTGGGGACCTGTGAAGATGGGAATGAGCTATTTTGATGCCTTCGATAAAGAGCCGTACAAGGCGTATGTAAATGATTTTCTGAAACAGACGACAGCTGTGAAGCCGAACTTATCGTAGAGGAGGGCTAGTATGGAAATTATTCGCGCCGGTCGAGCCGTTCTTCAAGTGAGCGATCTTGATCGATCTCTCGCATTTTATGAAGCACTGGGATTTGTCGTCACAGAACGCGTCGATGAGCAGTTGTTTTTGCGGGGGTTGGAGGAGCACAATCACCATAGCCTTTGTTTGAAAAAAGCATCTGAAGCGGTTGTTGAAACGATCAGTTATAAAGTGATGCATAACGAAGACTTGGAGCGGCTGGCAACGCTTTTCCAAGAGATGAATTTGCCGGTTCGCTGGTTGGATAATGGCGAGCAGCATGCCATTGGCCGCTGCCTGCGTGTATCCGATCCGAGTGGGTTAACGGTTGAGTTTTACCGGGATATGCCCCAAGCTGAGCGGTTGTTGCAACGGTTCGAGCTCCATCGCGGGGCAAAAGTACAACGAATTGATCACTTTAATTGCATGGTCGACGACGTAGAAGCTGCCCATCAGTTTTACACCGAGCAGCTCGGGTTTCGTTGCTCAGAATATACGGCGACCGAAGAAGAAAAGATTTGGGCAAGTTGGTTGCACCGGAAACCGAGTGTGCATGACGTCGCCTTTATGAACAGTGCGGGCCCGCGCCTGCACCACGTCGGTTTTTGGCTCAAAGATCCGATGAGCCTCATCGATGCATGTGACGTTCTTGCCGCCATGAATTACGGTCCGAACATCGAACGAGGGCCTGGCAGACACGGGCTATCAAACGCCTTCTTCCTCTATTTGCGTGACCCGGACGGTCATCGTATCGAGCTGTATAACGGCGATTATTTAACGAGTGACCCAGACTTTAAGCCAGTGCGGTGGGACTTGAACGACCCGAAACGAGCCACATTTTGGGGCCATGAAGCCCCGGACAGCTGGTTCGAAGAAGCCTCATCTTTTTTAGATGTTCATGGTACATCCATTGTGCCGACACGAGAGCCGAAACTCGAAAAGAAGAAACCAACCTTTATCATTTAGGAGGAGATTGCCGTGGATGATCAGCTGTTCAGAACGGCCATGAGCAAATTCGCAACCGGAGTCACCGTCATTGTCGCCGAGCAAGACGGCAAGCCCCACGGCATGACCGCCAATGCCTTCATGAGTGTGTCGCTCGACCCTAAACTCATTCTAATCTCTGTTGACGAGCGCGCCCGAATGCTACCAATCATTGAAGCGTCACAGAAATTCACCGTCAACGTGTTGCGACAAGAACAAAAGCAGATGAGCATGCGCTTTGCCGGGCAGATCCCATCAGAGGAGCCATTCACCTTTGATCGCTTTGAAGGCGAACCCGTCATCCAGCAAAGCCTCGTCTCCTTAGTATGTAACGTGCACAACACCTATGTTGAAGGCGACCACACGCTGTTCATTGGGAACGTCACGAACCTGCGTATCGAAAATGGTAACCCGCTCGCCTTTTATGAAGGGGGATACCGAACAGTTCAAGCATAGAAGCGGTGGGGTTGTCCGGAGTGTGTACAGTTTTTCAGAGTGTGCGTCTGATATAGGAAACGTGCACTTCGCTCCTCCCTCCATTGCACAGGTTAACCTACGGGCAATCTACCCCACTCTCCGACCAAAACATGGTTAGTTTTTTCTACTTGTCGTCTTGCGGTAAACCGTTCATTTTAACTTCGGCACCTCCGGTGATGACATGTTGCGCTTTTAACCATTTCTAAAGACCTCAACCACATTAAGTTGAGGGCTATGAGGTTGAAACTCGATGATCGTTTGTTTCAGCTGGGCTTGCTGTTCCGTCGTTAACCTTGTTGGTTTTCCCGGCAGAGGTTACATCGCCAAGCCGCCATTCCCTCGTCCTCATAGGTTTGGATATAGGAGTTGATCGTCTTTACATGCCGTTTTAAAAGGGTTGAGATTTCGTTGACAGATGTTCCCTCCAAATAGAGTCGAATGGTTTAATAGCGCTCATACATCCAACGACTTTTCTCCGAATTCTTGCTTCAGCCACTTGCAATTCTTCTTGATTGGTTTTCATCCTTCTTCACTGCCCATTTAGGTAAAAGGGTTTTTGGTAGGGGCGGTGGGTGATCTAGATCACCTTTCTCCTAAATTATGTAAAAACAGCCAAGAATCATGCCACGACCTTTGCCATATGGCGAAAAAATGATCTAGATCACCCTGTTTTTGATCTAGATCACCTGTTTTACCAGTTACTGGGAGCGATTTAGGCGATCTAGATCGTTTTACCCTTGATCTAGATCACGATTCTCCTAAATAATCTCAATAATCAACTACTGTCGCACCTCCAGTGCCGAAGAAAAACCGCTCTTTCCTCGGCATGGTTCATGCCGACAGTCGTAGGGTTTTTGGTAGGGGCGGTGAGCGTCTTTTTGTCACCAGTGATGCCCTTATAGTTTAGACTACAAGTATCCGCATGCAGTGGAAATCATCAATAGTGCAATGAAGAAGATGTTAAGTTCATTCTATATAGTTACGCACTATCCCATAAGATCAAAAAATTAGCAGTCTTAACTATGCGTTGAGGAGTCGCTTATTTAATTTTTTCAGTCACTTCTCTTATAAAACAAGATCGTTCCTGCCCTATCGCTTATTGACACGTGAACGATGTGATTTGATTCGTATCTACGCCGAAGAACACCCACGAACGCCCCGTCCATCTGAACCCTGCAACCGATCGCCTGCCGATAAAGATCGGATAGTACCAGAAGTTTTGACCATTCCGTAGCCATAAATAGGTGAAGCGAAACTGGCAAAACGAGATGGCACCAGAATCAATCGCAAATGGCGTGGCTTGTGCTTGTGTAGGAACAAAAGAAGGCGGTGGTCCACTCGGAGGCTGCCCACTTCCACCGGGCGATGGACCTGGCTGCCATCCTCCTGGTGGACCTCCTCCACCGGGTGGCGGACCTGGCTGCCATCCTCCTGGTGGGCCTCCTCCACCAGGCGGCGGACCTGGTTGCCATCCTCCACCGGGTGGACCTCCCCCTCCGGGGAGTCCAGGGAGCGGAAATGGAATGGATATGATTCGTTGTTGATTGTACATGTTACCACCTCACTCATTTTATTCGATCATTGTATGGGCGGGCGCTTGTTTGTGTTCTTGCAGGCTGGATATTGAGCATTTATTATTTTTATATATTGAATACCAATTTCTTCAAATAACAAAAATTCGGTCTAAAATGTTGCGGTATAATCTCAATTAACTAACTATTCACTCTACATAAAGTATGAAAATTCTATATTTTTGATTGCTTTACTGATTGATAATTCAGTATACTAGTAAACAAAAATAGCGAGGTGAAGTTATTGGCTGCAAGTGCGTCACAACCAAAATTAGCACGCAGTTTAGGATTTGTGGATTTATGGAGCATCGGGATTGGGGCGCTGATCGGCGGGGGATCTTCACAGTCATTGGTCCGGCAGTGGCAGAGGCGGGACCAGCACTGTTTGTCGCGTTTCTAGTAGCCGGAGGAATTGCGCTTCTTTCGAGTATGAGCTATGCGGAGTTGGCTTCCATTTGGCCGTATGAGGGGGCTTCGTATGCGTACGCAAAATATGCATTACGTCCGATTTCTAAGGATTTGTCGCAACTCACCGCGCTCATGTGCGCTGGATTATACTTTTTATCTTTCGCTTTCGCTGCTGGTGCGGTTAACTTAAGTTTTGCTGGGTATTTTACTTATCTCTTCCTAATTTATCACCCATCGTTGTAGCACCGATTGTTTCTATTCTAATTACGATTTTGCTTCTAATCGGAATGAAAGTGGCGGGGAAGATTAATACATTTTTCTCACTCGTACAAGTAGTTGCCTTGTTTGCCATTGCCATTATTGCCATTGCACATATGCCGTTCGGACCATTCACTTATCCTGAATTCATGCCGAATGGCTGGTCAGGCATCTTTGCGGCAGCGGCACTTATTGCGTTTGGCAGATGCAAGTGGAAGCCGTGTTAACGCTCGGGGAAGAAGCTAAAAATCCGCGAAGGAACTTGCCGCTTGCCCAAATCTCAGCGCTAGTAACGGTTGTAATCTTTATACGATTACCGGCTACGGGGCGGTGGCAGTGGCAGACCCCGCTGATTTAGCAGCGTCTAGTGCACCGCTATCGTTTGCCATTGAGAATGTTCTCCCGATTGGCGGAACGATTCTCATTACAATTGCAGCATTAACGGCTACCGGCACATCGACGATCGGCTGTATTCTTGGCTCTTCGCGGATGTTGTTCGCTGCTGCAAGAGAGAATGCTGTGCCAAAAGTTTTTGGGCGCGTGAATCAAAAAACGCAACTTCCGGCAAACGCGATCTTGTTTACAGGAATTCTGGCGTTACTCACGACACTATTAAGTGTATTCGGCTTTTCAGCAGCGATTGGGATTGCCGTAGGTGCGGCGGTATTTGCGAATTGGCTCATGATGGCACTCATTAACGTGCTCGTTATCGTTGTTCGCATTCGACAGCCCGAGCTCCAGCGACAATTCCGTTTTCCACTCAACATTAAAAACATACCCGTGCTAGCCATTGTCGCTACGGTGGGCGCAATCGGCATTTTGTTTTATGTTGACACCATCCCACTATTAATCGGCATTTCTTGGGTTGTACTCATTGTACTGTGGTACTACTTGTATTCAAAAAAGAGATGGCAATTCCATGATTCCGAGGAGGAAGAAAAACATGAGCACATCTAAATGGCTTCAAGATCAAAAATGGAAAGACGTCGAGAATTATTTAACGGAGCGACAAGACATCATTATTCCTGTCGGGAGTGTGGAACAACATGCACATCACCTTCCAATGGGCACTGATTCATACGTTTCAATTGCGGTTGCAGAGAGTGTCGCTGAAAAAACAGGCACACTCATTGCCCCACCTGTCTGGGTCGGGTGGGCACCGCATCATATGGCATTTCCGGGAACGATTACACTGCGCCCGGAAACACTTACTGCGCTGTTAACCGATATCGCCAATAGCCTAATCTATCATGGCTTTAAACGGATCCATATTATTAACGGTCACCGTGAGGCAAATTTACCACCGATTAAAACGGCAGCCACGAAAGTGAGAAATCATACAGGGGCATACATTTCAGTCATTGACCCCTTTTATATTGCGAAAGAAATTGCCGTAGAAATCCGTCAATCGGAGCCAGGAGGTGTGGGCCATGCTGCTGAAATGGAAACGTCGCACATGTACTATTTACATCCTGAGCTGTGCGACCCAGAAGCGGCATCAAAAAACATTCATCAATCTCACCGTTACCTGAATCACGATCCATTCGTGGAGACGGATAAAGTGTTTGTGCCGAGTGACATTCATACGTACCGGGAAACGGCGAAAGGGATTGGTGTCGTTGGCGACCCTACTGTTTCTACGAAAGAAAACGGCAAGGTCTATCATGACCGGCTTGTTGCAAGCGTATCGGAGTTCATCGACTATTGTCATGGCGAGGTTGACGTCTCGATTCGAAATCGAGAGTTGCCTCTATAAGTGAAAAAGCGTGCTTACGATGGCACGCTTTTTTATTTGATCAAGAACTTACATAAAGCTGTGTTCAAAAAGGGAAGATGTTACGTTAATTGCAACTTGCTCCCAGTGATCCACGAATTAAAGACGAGAATGGCATTTATTTATCATTATTAAACCGATACCCAACCCCCCATATGGTTTCAATTTTTGTGAAAGGTTGATCATTTACCATTAATTTATCTCTTAACTTCTTGATGTGGACGGTTACTGTTGAAACGTCACCAAAAGCTTCAGACCCCCATATGCGTTCGTACAAATGATCTTTTGAGAATACTTGCCCAGGGTGATGCACGAAAAGTAATAAAAGTGCGTATTCTTTGGCTCGCAGCTCAACACTAACATCATCTACATATACACGTCTTGCTTGACAATTAACGACTAAACGTCCGAATTGATAAATTTCTGACGGAACAGCTTGATGATTTGTCAGTCGTTCATAGCGGTTAATATGTGCGTTCACACGTGCAATAAGGTGATTAGGGTTAAAGGGTTTCAGAAGATAATCATCTGCACCTAGCCCAAGTCCTTTAATTACATCGATGTCTTCCTTTTTAGCGGTCACCATGAGAATGGGTGTATCTTTTGTTTCTCGTATCCGTTCACAAATTGTAAAACCATCCATATCTGGTAGCATTACATCTAGAATAATTAGGTTGAATGTACTTGAAAGAGCAAGCGAGAGACCTTCAGAGCCTGAATGTACCACCGTTACTTTGTATTGATGAAATTCCAAATAGTCTCTCTCAAGATTTGCAATGCTTTTGTCATCTTCAATTACGAGTATTTCTTTCACAGCTTCCCCTCACTTCACAGATGGAATGCAAAACTGCACTCTAGTACCTTCACCTTTCCTACTATTCATGGTTATCTTTCCATTATGCGCATTAACAATTTGCCGAACAATTGCTAAACCAATACCACTTCCACCTGTCTGCTGATCTCTCGAAGAGTCTGCTCGGTACAACCGATCAAATGCTTTTGTAACTTCGTACTCTGTCATCCCCCGTCCATTATCTTCAATATCAATCTGTACCTCATTCTCAATTTTCTTAATGTGAATGTGGATTGTCTGATCCGTTTTGTCCATATATTTTATACTGTTATTCAGGAGGTTTTCAAACACTCTAAAAAGTTGCATGCGATCCGCCCATATCTGCACATCTCCATGCGAACATTCATTTAACAACGTCCAAGTTATCTCTTCATACTCCAACTTAAAGCCTTCAAAAATATCTTGGATGTAGTGATTCACATGAACCTTCTCAAACTGAAACGGAACTTGTTCTAACTCTAGCTGGGAATAGAGAGACAACTCATCTATAAGGTGATTGAGGTGTTTAGATTTGTTATAGATTACTCGCGCATAATCTTCTTGTCGATCTTTCGTTACCATGACGCCGTCTAACATTCCTTGAGCGTGACCCATTATAGACGTTATAGGCGTTTTCAAATCGTGTGACAGGTTGCTTAATAATTCTTTGCGATTTTGTTCATACTTCATTTGCTCATGCATCGATCGTTTTAGAGAATGCCTCATTTTTTCAAAGGAAGTACCGAGCTGACCAATTTCATCTTTACGATGTAATGTTATAGGGTGATTATAATTTCCACTTTCAATGTTCTTTGCGGATTGAGCTAGCGTTTTCAAAGGTACACTAAAGTGTCGTGACATAAAGATTGTCAAGGTAATACTAATTAGAAGAAACAATCCAATGCTCCCCATAATGATTGTCGGCAAAATCGATTTAAATAAGTTTTGTACTGGGGTGATGTTTAGTGCTAACGTAATTGAGAGATTCTCTTCCTGTGAAGCCAGAAAAATCCAGGCTTGCTCTTCCCCTTCGTAGTAGCCGTTAGAGAGATTCTCTGATTGAAACGACTCATGCAACAAATGACTTTGAAGATCGTGATTCATGATCGTAGAGGCATGAAAACCGTCATTACTCTCAATAAAAATTCCAATTTGACGTTGGGCAAGCCGCTCTTGAGCATGATCCATATAACGAAGTACTTGTTGTTCATCAAGCTCCTTCATGACTTGCAATCCTTCAGCAATAACGACAATATCTTGAAAAATGAATTCTTCGACTGCCTCATTATCATTAAAGTTGTAGAATGATTTTACTTCTTCCAGCTGGTCAAAGAAAATATGAAAAACCAAATGCAGGAAGCCTACAAAAAGCATTATCGGCAGAATGGTAATGATTAGATAAGAGAGTATTAATTTCATTCGAATTGACACTGTTTTATTCCTCTTCTCAATGAGATAATCACCGTCGTTTAAAAGGGAACCACCAATTCCATTTGCCTAGCCAAGTCATCGTCGCTGGAACGATTAATAATCGAATGAGTGTTGCATCAATGAGAATGGCAACCGCCATCCCTAACCCGAGCTGTTGCATAGGCAGTACCCCGGCAAAAGCAAAAGATCCAAAGACAGCGATCATGATTACGGCTGCGCCACTTATTATTGGCGCCGATTTCATAATGCCTATCTCAACACTGTCTCGATTTGACTTTCCTGAGTGGTAAGCTTCTTGGACGCGACTTAACAAAAACACCTCGTAATCAGTACTCAGACTAAACAATAAACCTAACAATAAGATCGGAACAAAATTTTGAATATAACTAAAATCTTCAATTCCGAACAAATTAGAACCCCAACCCCATTGAAAAACCATCACTAAAATTCCGTAGGTGGCCCCTAGTGATAACAGATTCATAGCAATGGCCTTGATTGGAATGACAAGACTTTGAAATGTTACCGTTAGGATAATAAACAAAAAGGCTAATGTTAAGCACAAAACTGGAACTAAACGATCATTTAGCGATGCACTAGTATCCATGCCCTCTGCCGTTTCTCCCCCTACATATACATTCCACTCGCTCGACTGACTGACAAATTCCTCTCGAATACCATCGACAATTTCTCTCGTTTCTTTACTAGAAGCTGAATATTTCGATATCACATCGAAGACGACAACCGTTTGATCTACTGAAAGATAACGATCCAGCATCAACTGCTGATCCGATGTGAGCAATTCAGATGTCTCTTCTAATGTCTGAATGAGCACTTCATTGTCATCCACGCTAAACAACGAAAATATGGATTGAACACTTTCCACATGCTCAACGTTCGACAGCCACTGTTCTGTCTGTTTAATATATTCCAGGTTTTCTGAGCTTCTCACCGTTTCTTTAGGGACTTCCATAACGACATGAATGGGGGAAGTGTACCCTTCACCAAAGCTATGATCTATGTTGACAATCCCTTTTCGAACATCCGAGTTTTCAGGAAGTAACTGTGCATCAGGCGTCGCCACTTTAAGGTCTAAAGCGGGAATCGACAGCACAAGCAAAACAATCGTCGCGGAGATCAGATAAACAACTGGGCGTTTCATTACTTGTCTTACGATAGAAAATGATTTTCTCTTCGTTCGCTTTGAAGGAAAAATAGCTAAGGCAAATACCCTTTTACCTAACAGCGACAGTAACGCGGGTAATAACGTTAATCCAACGAGAAGAAGCAATGTAACAACAACAATAATTCCAATGGCAATGGACCGGACTGCCGCAATTTCTACAAACAATAAAGCCGCCATTGTCCCGATGATTGTTAATCCTGAATATACAATTGAGCTTCCCGAATCTCTCATCGTTTGATTAATGGCTTCATGGAGCTTTTCCCCTGATGTTTGAAGCTCTTCTTGAAATCTCTTTAAAAAGATGAGTGTAAAATCAATTCCTACCCCAATACCAAGCATAAGAGCTGCATCAAGAACAAAAACAGACATCTCCATGTTCAACGATATGAACGTAAGCACTGTTAACGTTCCAACAATTGAGATCGAAGATAAAAACAATGGTATCATGGCTGAAACGGCAGACCGGAACACCACAATTAAGATCATCAAGATGATTGGTAATGCATACAAATGTGCATTCTCCAACCCTTCTTGACTAAGTTCGTTCATCTCACCCCAAAATGCTGGAGTACCAACTAATGCCACGTCAAATCCTTCTTCATCAATGATTGCAGTAAGACGTTCTTGAATATGTGGCACGTATTTTTGAGCAAAACCTTCGTCAATATTTAACTCTACAATACCGATACTTGTATGACCATTCTCCGCAACAAACGACTCCCGAACGCCTTCTTCAAGGTGATTCCAAGTATACACCTGCTCGACAATCGGTTCCTCTAATAAAGCCGTAGTCGTCTGCTCCAACACTTGGCGATACGTATCATCTTCTACCACCCAATCGTCATGGTGAATTGAAATCGTTAACGATGATGCGTCTCTCGTCTCAAACGATTCGGTCACGTAATGATAGGCTTCTTCTGAATCAGATCCTGGCACGGACCACCCACCACCCGTAAGTCGATCTTGCAATTCACTTGAATAAAAAATTCCGAAAATTAATGTTACGATCCAGAAACCTATAATCACCCAATTCCATTTCATCATAACGTTTGATACATATTCCAATAGATTCTTCATTGACGTACCCCCTCTACATGAAAGGATAGCGATGAAAAATTGCATTTCTCTAAACAATTTCTTAACTAATTCTTAAATTAGATAAGTTGAACTAAAGAACTTCTTCAAGAACCAGTGACAAGCTTCGTAAAGTGGAACCTGTGCTCAAGTTAGGGAAAATCGCAGGAAAAGCGGTATTATATTCACATGAACTAGGTAACAGATTACAAGTTCATGTGTACATCCCCCCGCCGACAGCTTGCTCGCTTCTCAATATTGAATCTGCGCTCCAGTTGGTGCAAACTTGGGCGCATGTTTAGCGGAATGAGCGCCAATATCGTTAACATAGGCAAACTTGGGCGCAAAATGGCACCCAGCTCACGCTACCCCTCCAACCCAACAGCGCAAAGCAGGAAAAACTAAAGTTCAACTTATATCGATTAAAGGGGTCAACCGTTACTACAAAAAAAAGAAAACGGATCGATGGAGCAATCCGTTTTCTTCTCATTAATTGATAACCGCCCCACCTTCCCTGAGCTTATCCTGCAGCACCTCTATTGCTATATCACTCGGGGATTGATTTTCATCAAGGGCCACCGATGCCGCAATACCTGCTGCATGCCGGTAGCCATGGCAATGGGTGTGAGGCTACCATGTAGGTGAAACACTCGACGCGGAAAGCTCGTTACTTTTGTGATCTGCAGGGTCACCACCAACAACATTAGCATCTGAATGTGTTTGTTCGACTGCTTTCTTCCTGAATATCTAACAAAACTCAACTTTAGTCATGGTATAATATGCTTAAAATATTTTCACTAAAGAGGAGAAAACAGGGATGCAAGAACATGTGAATACTGAACAACAAGAGGAGCCAGGGTCGCAAGAAGAAAAGAAATATCCTGAATGGGATGGGAAGGTAAAGGGTTTTTATTTTGCGGCAATGCGTTTATTCTTGTCGGGATCTATAAGCGTTTCGTGTATGTAAGTGCTGACGTATCAGATGTTCCTATGAATGCGTATGTCGGTGGAGATGCGTATAATTACATCATTAACGGCACGCACACCATTGCTTACTTTGTGCTCGCTCTCTTGTGCGCACTCGTTGCGAGTACGATTTTGATTTCTAATCATTTGTATGCCTTAAAGGATGCGATTCAGGAAGGGAAAAATGGGTAAGCGTACAAGTCTATCAATGATCGTGACCACAGCATAATAAATCGATTACAATCCATAATGTTAACAGGATTTAGATTTCCCAAAAAACACAGATTAATAATGTTATACTATTCTATAGTAGAACAGAATACTCAGGGGTGGTGTTCACCTTACCAACAGTCGTGGCATGCGAATGACGTGTCAATTGGCAGGTTGGGGGTGATACTATTTTATCTTCTTATGAGGCAATCATGGTTTGTCTCGGTGTTGCAACATTAGTGTATCTGATAACAAAAGATGCTAATGCAAACAACAAAAAGAAGTAACCACTCCGAGTCCAAGAGGGTGGTTACTTCACTTCGAGTGAACATCATCCTTGAAAAAATGTTCTACACATGCCCAGTTCAGTGTATCCGCACTGACTGGGTATTCCTTATTCTAATCACAGCGTATCATTTTTATGCACTATAATCAATATATTGGAATCCATACACGAATGTCCAATGTTCTCACGGAGACAAGTTACATACCAAAATCATCTAAGCAAAACGAAAAAAGAAAGGGGTGATCTGTTGAAGAAACAGTTGACGATCAACACTGTCGATTTTATTGAAACGGAAGACCTCACACATTTTTTGTCGTTATGTTTTAAAGATGACCCCACTTCGAAAATATTTTTCTTGCGCGGCTTCGAAAGCCGCCATCGCTTGTGTGCATTCGAAGCCACTTATGATGAGAAACGGATGGGTTTAACAACTGCTTGGAAGAATCCATTCCATCCGTATACTACTTATGTTTCTACGGCTATAGACCTCAGTTTCGTCATTACGATGTTGAGGGTAAACTTCTAAAGCGAGTGGAATCTTATGCAACCGTTGAACATCCGTTGCAGACGTCGTTTTGGGAAGCAAACGATTATCTTAAGTCTTTCCACCGCAGCGTAGGGTTTAAAGAGATACGTAAAACTTACGAACCTACGCTTGAGATACCGTCTTTTCAATATTTTGTTACTCAAACGGATCAGATCATGACTTTCAAACAAATTTCAACTGACCAGTTATTAAGGCGAAACGTTGTGCAACTCGTTCAGTCAACATACGAACAAACACACAAAGCCAATCCTCCAGCAACGTTCGATGTAAATAAGTGGGATCACATCGTCTTCAATACAGATACGTTATTAGAAGGAAGTTTCCTATTAACACAAGGTGAAAAGATAATCGCCTTTGCAATGCTCCACAAAACAGAAAAAAGCAAGACGCTTGAACTCGGATGGCACGGAAGTCAAACGTTGGATGATATTCCATCGATTCTCTTACTCACCGAACAGCAAATCGGATACGCAAAGAAACATGGATTTCGTTACCTTGAAGCTGAAGTTGATACGACGGATCCTTATTTTACCTCTGTGTTAGAAGCTTATCCGTTTTCTTCCGAGCCGGCCTGGGTGACGTATCAAAAGCGTTAAACCAGAATTATCAGACCCATGCCTTTATTGAACAAGGCATGGGTCTGATTACAATTGTTTCACATCGATGCTGTGGATGTAACGTAAGAATGCACCGATCGTGTTTACGGATACGGAATCTTCGTCATAATACATCCATGTTTTGCGGATGATAGCTCGCCATCTGGGTTCTTTAATGTTTTTTTGTAGATGCTTGGATCGTCGTCTACGATCAAGTCCGGCACGATGCCGTATCCTAGCCCGTTGATAATCATTTCTTTGCACGTATCGACTTGATCAACGCGCAAGCCTACATTCGGTGGATGGTCGAAGTTTTCATTCCACCAATCTTCAACGAGTGCAATGAGTTTACGATCGGTTTTGTAGTTGATTTGCGTCATTTTGTGCAAATCATTCCAGCCGAAGGGTTGGGTTGATGCGACACATAAAGTTTCCTCGAAAAGTACTTCACGTCTTCCTCGCCACGGATAGTCTCCCCGAATAAAGCCTACATGAACGTCTCGATCGGTCATCTTTTTATAGATTTCTTCGCTCCACCCAGACAAGACTTGAAATTCAACATTCGGATAGATTTTTCTGAAATCTCTTAATATCTTCGGCAACTTGTATTTTGAAAAAAAGTTGGATGCCCTAATTTAAGTGTGCCCCCTAAGTTATCCTTCATACTAAGCACATCTGATCGGATTTGTTCTTGCTGTTTTAGAACGTTAACCGCCTGCTTAGCCAAATACTCACCTTCCGGTGTGAATTGAATGCCTCTACGTTCTCTTAATATGATCTGACATCCAAAGTATTCTTCAATTTGTTTCACTCTTGCGGTGAGAGCTGGTTGAGAGATGAACAGTGTTCTTGCCGCTCTTGTAATATTTTTTCGTTCATACAACGCATGAATAATCTCCCAATCTCGTAAATTCATACTGAACCTCCCTCCCATCTATGTGCACTCATATATTCCGAACCTAACAGCCTTCAAAAGGCTTCACTAGATCTATTATACACAAAAGCCCTTGATCTCAAAAAAGACCAAGGGCACGTTTCATCGCTAAAGTTTAAAAGAGATGAACTTTATCTCTGTCATTTCTTCTGTGGAGTATTTGACGCCTTCTTTTCCGATGCCACTGTTTTTAACTCCACCATACGGCATGTTATCGACTCGGAACGTTGGGATGTCGTTGATGATGACACCCCCTACTTCTAACTCATCGGCGGCCTTAAACGCTTTTGCAATCTCGGTTGTGAACACCCCGGCTTGTAAGCCATACGCTGAATCGTTAACACCGGCAATTGCTTGATCAAAGGTTTCATAAGGCGTCACGGTGACAACTGGGCCAAATGCTTCGCCTGCATTTACAGAAAGTGTACGATCTGCATTCGTAATAATCGTAGGCTCAATCACTGCACCTCTTTTGTTTCCTCCACATGCAATTGTCGCTCCTTGTTCATGGGCTTCGTTCACCCACGCTTGCAAGCGTTTGGATTCCCCAGGACTAATGAGCGCAGACACGTCTGTATTTTCGTGAGCGGGATCTCCGATTTGAAGCGATTCGGTTTTCTCCACAAGGCGATCCAGAAACGATTGATACAAACGATCTTGAACAAATATACGCTGAACAGAGATGCATACTTGTCCTGCATACGTAAAGGCTCCTTCAACACAGCGTTCTACAACAGCATCAAGATCTTCGACTGTGTCAACAATGACTCCCGAGTTCGATCCTAACTCTAAGGTAACTTTTTTAAGACCTGCTTTTTCTCGAATCGCTTTCCCAACAGAAACACTACCTGTAAACGTCACCATACGCACTCGGTCATCCTTGACGAGTAGGTCCCCCAACTCACTGCCCTTGCCTGTGATGACTTGTAAAGCACCTTTAGGCAGCCCAGCTTCCTCAAAAATTCTCGCAGTCATTAAGCCACTAAGAGGGGTTTGCGATGCAGGCTTTAACACGACTGTATTTCCTGCCGCAAACGCCGGTCCTAATTTGTGGGCTGTCAGATTAAAGGGAAAATTGAAAGGTGTAATAGCGGCAATAACACCTAGCGGTTCGTGCTTTGTGTATCCGAGTCTACTTTTGCCTCCTTCTGCAGCGTCCAGCGGGACCATTTCTCCATGTATCCGCTTCGCCTCTTCTGCAGCAAAACGATACGTCTCGATCGTTCGGTTTATTTCTCCACGAGCCGCTTTGATCGGCTTTGCATTTTCTTTCACGAGAATTCCCGCACATTCTTCACGATACTTCTCGAACCCAGCTGCTACGTTTGATAACAGTTCGGCACGTTCAAACGCGCTCAAAGATTTCATCGTACGTGTCGCATGGTGGCACTATCAATGGCCCGTTTCACCTGTGCTTTTGTGGCGAGTGGAATGCGCGCGAGCTCCTCTTGATCGTAGGGAGAGTATAACGTTTCATAGCGCTCTCCAGCTCCCAGTCCCCGTCTATATAGAGCATTTCCCCTTCGTTCATCGTCGCAACCCTCTCCCGTTATACGCCCGTTCATATATCGCTAGAATTTTCTTTTCATTTAAGGTATACGGGGTGTTTGATAGTAGTCTCGTCACTTTTGATGCTTCCTTTGCTAACTGCGGTAAAGATTGTTCATCAACACCTAACTCTTGTAGGGATGAGGGCAAATCTAAGTCTTCTAACAGTTGAAGTAGATAATATATGATGGCGTCCAACGCGAGATCGGGTGTCTCGGTATAGTCTCCTAATTGCAGCTTTGATGCAACAGAGACCATTTGCGGTGTGCACGTCTTGCCCGTCACCTCCAGAACGAACGGGAGCAACAAGGCATTGGCAACCCCATGTTCAACATGATACGTTCCACCGAGTGGATACGCGAGCGCATGAACGGCACCGACACCGGCATTGGCTAAAGAAATGCCTGCCATGTGGCTGACCATACTCATCCCTACTCGAGATTCTAGGTTTGACCCGTTGTGTACGGCTTGATGAATATGGAGAGGAAACAGCTCCATTGCCTTTTCTGCGTACATGTTTGTAAACGGCGTCGCTCTGACAGCGACGTACGATTCGATGGCGTGTGTAAAGGCGTCTACCCCAGAAGACGCGGTAACTCTAGGTGGACACGAGCGTGTGAGTACAGGATCAACGATCGCAACATCTGGTAAAAGTGCCGAGCTTACGAGCCCCCGCTTGACCCCTTGTTTCGTATCACCAAAAATGGCGTTCATCGTCACTTCTGCTCCTGTTCCCGCAGTAGTTGGCAATAGAATACACGGCACCATACGACTTGGGATCGTCACTTCACCGGATAAGTATGAGGATCTTTCTTCCTTACCTAACAGCGCCGCGATTGTCTTTGCGGTGTCCATCGCGCTTCCCCCGCCCAGACCAATGACGACGTCAGGTTGATACGATTCAACTTCCGTCACTGCCGATTCGAGTAGCTGAAATGAAGGTTCTCCTTCAATATCGGTGAAACGGTCTACGTGAATGCCTTCGTCCACAAGCAAACGACTCGTCCGGTCCACAAGTCCTGTATTCACCATCCCTTTGTCACTGACGATCACTACGCGTTTGGCATCAAACGACTGAACTTCTTCGGATAACGTTAAGAAACTATCGACACCAAAACGAACCCGATTTGGCGACTGAAAATCTGCATACCCATTCATGTTCATCTCTCCCTTTTACCAGCTTGTCCATCCACCGTCGACGTAAAGCGTTTGTCCGGTTACCATATTCGAAGCTCCAGAACTTAAGTAAAGCATTGCACCAAATAGATCTTCTGTCTTCGCAAGCCGCCCCAATGGAATTCTACTTAGCACATCAGTTTTGAATGCGTCGTCCTCCATCATCGTAGCGGTGAGCGGCGTCTCGATAAAGGTTGGACCGACAGCATTCACTAAGATGTGGTCGCCCGCCCATTCGATCGCAAGAGCTTTCGTCAATTGCTTCACTCCACCTTTGCTCGAACTGTATGCGGACCGTTTATAATAGCCAACTTCAGCCATTTGTGACGACATATGAATGATTTTGCCTCCCCCTTGTTTTTTCATATAGGGGTAAACGGCTTGGCTAAAGAAAAATGCGCTTTTTAGGTTCAGGTCCAATACAGCGTCCCATTCAGCTTCTGTAAACTCAATCGCAGGTTTGGTGATGTTCGTCCCTGCATTGTTCACTAATACATCAATGGCGCCAAACCGCTCGAACACGACTTCCGCTAGCTTCGGTAATTGAGCTGTCTCGGTCACATCAAATGGAAAAATCGCTACGTTTTCACCGTTCCCTAGTTCTTCTTTCACGGCTTCTAAAGCCGATCGGTTTCTCGCGACGAGCGCTACTTTGGCGCCATTTGTAACATACAACTCCGCTAAGCTTTTTCCGATCCCTTGGCTTGCGCCTGTTATAACAATGACACAATCTTTTACCGAAAATAATTCACTTGCATTCATTTGCTTCTCCCCCTTTTTGCGAGGTTAATGATGGCTTCTACGCTAACGCTAGGCCCGGTCAACACATTCGGATAAGGGGTTGTTTCGTTGGTCACAGCGCGCGCCATTGAATATTGAGCCAACACGACCGTGTTGCTAGCACTAACGGATTGAATGGTTTCGCGGATGTGCTGGTCATGCCTATCCACATCACCTGCTTGCAAAGCAGCAAACGCTTCTGTCACGACTTGCACATGCACCGTCACATCCCTTCCTTTTTCCCGAGCGATCTGTTGTATGATTCGTTCAGTCGTCGGACCAGCAGCGCGAATCGTTGCAATTACATAAATGTTGTCGCTTTCTAATACCGCCCGCTCCAACATGCTCTGATCGGAACTTAAGACCGGAACCGGCATTAAGTCTGCAATGTCAGAAACATAAGGCGTAAATGAAGAGCATGTAAATAAAATCGCATCCACATCGCTCTCTGCCGCCTTGCCTGCCAAGTCCGTCAAGCGCATGATCATCCGAGTCGTCACTTCGTTCGTCTCGTTCAGTTCATAAATCAAACCCTCATCCATAAAATTTACGAGTTCAACGTCTTCTCCATACGAGGTGAACGCATCGAGAATAGGCGAAACAGAATTCATTGTCGCATGAATTAATCCAATTCTCAGTCTCTTCAAGTTATCTCCTCCTAATTGCAAGAAGTCATACACTTAGTGTACGTTTTTCAATACGATAGATAAAATTGAAAAAGATAATACTTATCCATTAATATCCTTAATAAAGATCCGTATAAAAGAGTTCTCCGCGCATAATCAGTCTTGCGGTGCGACTCATCGCCACAGCTTGTACCTCTTTTCCGTCTGTTTCGGCAGTGACTGAAATAACACCTCCTGGGTGTCCAATACGAGTCGTATTTCCTTTTTTGCTACCTATGATTTGATTTGGCAATGTTCCTTCTAGCAACGCTGTGCCTGCTAGATTATACAACCCGCTCCCGGCAAATGTTTTATGAACCGTTCCCATAGATACCATCCTAGCTGTCACATCCATTTGATCTGCACTGACTCGTTCTCCGGTATTCGTTACGTAATCCATCGGTGGCGCGAGCAGCGCAACTTTCGGAACTGATTGATACTGTTTCGCCTTCTCCACTGTTTTTGTTAAGCCTGATCTGACCGAATATAATTGGCGGATTCTCTCGATTGTGCGTAGAAGCTGATGGTTGTTCGCTAATTCAGCGACAGACTCGTCCCCTCGCAAGCCAAATTCGGTAGCATCTAGAAATACAAACGGATTTACTATATCAGAAAGCGTCACTTCATAATGATCCTCTTCGCATTTGCCACCTAAAGGCAACGTCTGACCGAGCTTGCCTCCTCCTGGACGAATCAATTTGACTAGATATTCAGCACCTTTTCCGACGACACCAGGCATGTGATACGACCCGCTCACCTGCGCGTTCCCTTTAATGACCGGTACTGTGATGTGTACGTGACGATCGGTGTTCGTATTGTATGCCCGCACGATCACTTCATTTTGTGCAGCGTCGATGTCCAACATGTTTTCATTAACGGCAAATGCTCCGACAGCTGCCATCAAATTCCCGCACGTGCCAAGTGGGTCAGCTAGAGATTGACCAATGCCAATTTGATAAAATGTAAATTCAATATGTGTATTCTCCCGTAAACTCGTTCCAACGACCATTACCTTACTCGTGTGAGACGTACCACTGCCGAGCCCGTTAATTTGATTTGTGTTCTTCGTGTCCAATGCTTGATAAAAAATATTCTGCCACTGTTCGTCATTACGAGGTAAATCTTCTTTCTTAAAAAACACCCCGCGGCTCGTGCCCCCACGATACACGGAACAAGGAATTGACTTTTGCATGATCATCACCTCAATGCATAGATTTATTGAATGGATCGCAAGTATGCGATCGCCCGCTTCGCCGTGCCGAGAGAGTCACCTTGCTGCTTAATTTCTAGACTAACAAAACCGGAATAGTCGATCAGTTGCAACGTATTCAAAACAGACAGCACATCAAAAGAACCTTCGCCTGGAACGAGCCGGTTTGAATCTGAAAGGTGAACAAACCGAAGGTGCTCTTCTGCAAATCGGAAACATTCAGCGACCGTTCCCCGCGTCTGCTCGGCTTCGACATGTACAAGATCCAACATGACGCCGAGAGAAGAACGAGCAAATGTGTGGATGTAATCGATCGTTTCATACGTACCATTTAAGTTGTTCATATGCGTTTCATTTTGCGGTTCGATCACCAGCTGTACATTTCTTTTGTCTGCTTCTATGAGCACTTGATCAAAAGCCGTTCTCATTAATTCCCATGAATATGATTCATCTTCTAAGAGCTGTCCTCTCACTTTACCGATGGTCACGACCGTATCAAATCGTTCTGCCCAAACGATTAGCTGAATGACTCTACGTATCGCTTCCTCTCGTTTCAAGCGATCTCTTGCCGTAAATGATAGCTCATCATCCGCAACCATCGGCTGTGCTCAGCGCCGCCACTTGCAAATCGTTCCCCTGAATTATCTTGTACACTGCATCAAGGTCGGCAATGTTCGGCTCACGCACGAGTAGTTCAATGCCATCATAACCGATTGCCGAAAGCGTCGGAATGATGTGCTTCGATTTTCCTTTCGCACTGAGTAAATGCTGTGCTGTTTCTTCGGTCTGATATGGATAAGCGACCTTCACAAAACGCTTCCCCCTTTTAGCTTAGTAGTGACACATCTAACGCGTAGCGCTCCAATTCTAATTGCAGTTCTTTTCGCACATTTTCACTAAGTGGAATTCCTGCTTTCAGACGAGTTTGCGCCGTTTTCTCCTCGGGCTCTCCGGGAATTAAGATGTCGTCAAACCCTTTCGCCTTTGGCAACGATTTCGTCTTTTGCACGAAATCATCCATTCTATGATGAAACTCGTCATCGGAAACGAATAAATCTGGGCGTATGGCAATAAATAAGTGTCCGACATTTTGGGGCTCTGAATGATCGAAATATAAACTTTTCACATTCCCGCCGTAGTTTGCTCCGGTGAGTACGCCTGATAATAGTTCCATTAACATCGCAAATGCCGAACCTTTTGCTCCACCAAACGGTAAGCAAACCCCTTCAAATGCTTGTTTTGCGTCCGTCGTAGGTGCCCCGTCGTTATCGAGTGCTAGCCCTTCTGGTATGGCTTCCCCATTTGTCGCCGCTAACCGAATTTTGCCCCGAGCAATAACGGTCATTGCCATATCTAAAACGTATGGTGATTCGGTTCCAGCAGGAACCGCAGCAGCGAATGGACTTGCCCCTAAATAGGCGGTTTTTCCACCCCAAGGCGAATGGCTGGTGATGAATTCGTGTACGCCATCGAGATGTACCCTTTTTTCATCGCCTCCATCACGTAGATCGCGGCCATTCCATAATGCGTACTTCTTTGTACCCCGACCAACCCAATCCCTGAAACTTCGGCAAGTTTCACCGCCTCTGCCATCGCAATATGGCCGGCTAAAAAACCCATCCCGTTATCGGCATCCACTTTGGAAACCGCAGACGTAATTGAATCCACTTGAATGTTCGGTGTTGGATTGACAACTTGTTTCCGGATTCTTTCGAGATACATCGGCATCCTCGAAATTCCGTGTGAATCCAAACCTCTGACGTTCGCGGCAACGAGATCTTCAGCAATTGTTGAGGCATCTTGTTCCGGAACTCCTTCTGCTTCGAATAGCAACCGACTCACCTTTGTCAGTTGTTCGGCAGAGTAGTATGTGACCGTTTCTTCATTCATTGTATTTCCCTCCAACATCAATCAAGTACAGCTGGTTCATATGCACTGTTATATGTTTAGATTACATCCACTCTGCCATAAGTAAAAATAGTAAAAACAGCAATCAGAAATCAATATTTCAAATGGCATAACGTTAAAATAAAACCATCGATACGTAGATGACAACCGTTACCGTTATACTACTGACGAGCGTCGAATAGAGCACGACTTGTGCATGTAGCTCAGGTGCGACTTGATGTTCTAATGCAAGCGTTGCCGTGTTCCTTGATGTCGGCAATGCACTCGCAATTAACAACGATTGCGCCATCACCCCATCAATGCCGAGTAAATAGATGAAGAGCAAAGCGAGGGCTGGACTCACGAATAACCGGCCGAGCAAACTCCACACAATTACTTGATGAAACGTCTTCAATTTGATGTTGGCGAGTTGCGCACCGAGTAAGAATAGCGCCAATGCCATAAATGCGTCGGCCAACTGTTCAAGCGGAATGAGGGCGAAGTTAGGAAGAGGTACATCGAGAATTTGGAAGATTAATCCTAAAATAAGGCATGTATGATCGGCAAGCGAACGAGCGCCTTTAAAATACTCAAAATCGATTTGATGCAGACATTAAGTTGTACAAACCATACGAATAGGTAAGGATATTTTGAATGACGATAATAAAAATTTGAATCGAGACACCTAGAGGGTTAGCACTGAAGATGAGCTGGCTAATCGGTAAACCGTAGTTCCCTGCATTCATAAGTGAAATGCTGTTTTTCAATGCGGCCCGCTCCGGTGTCTCAAGCTTTAAAAGTTTCGCCAAGCCAGTGCCGAGCAACATAAGACTAGACATGAATAACAGCAAATACAAAAACAATTGTCCGATTAACTGGTAGTCAAAAGCAGACTGTGAAATGTTTAAGAAAACTGCCGCAGGCATAAAACAATACGTAATTAATTTAGTAATCGTACGCAGATGAAAATCGAACTTCTTTTGGAGGAACATTCCTAACGTCATCAATAGTAAAATCGGCAGTACCACATCTAAGAAAACAAGACGAATTACTTCCATAACAAAAACTCCATTTCAACCCGATAAGGAAGAAAAAACAGCCACTAACTAAGTGACTGTCTGATCGTTCACGGGTTTACATTGTATAAATAAAGACACGGTTGATTTAGTAAACGCCGATAATAAAACCGAAAATCAAACCGATAATGGCGAAACCCCAGAACCAGAAGAATGCGTACTTCATGAAACGTCCAATTTGTACACCAGCAAGACCAACACCTAACCAAAGAGCTGGAGATAAGAACTTGCGAGAACGTACTTCCAATCAACAACATAAACGCGGTTGATTCTGATGGAACACCAAAGCTTGAAGCTACACTTTCAACGACTGGGAAGATGCCGTAGTAATATGCGTCCGTACTCATGATAATGTCCAATGGAATTCCGAAAAACGCGACAACAATATGAAGATATGGACCAATTGCATCTGGCATGACTCCAACGATAGACAATGCAAGAGCATCAAGCATTCCTGAGTCTGTAATGACCCCGAGGAATAGACCGGCAGCAAGAATAATGGATGCCATCATTAATGCCGCTGGTGCATGGGCACGAATTCGACCCATTTGATCATCAACCGTACGATAGTTTAACGGCAGCGCGATTGCGAGACCGATCATAAAGGCCATTGCCGGTGGCAAGATGTCTAGAAGCATCGATAACAGTACGCCGACGAGCAATAGCGCATTCATCCAGATCATGGCTGGATGCTTCACTCTTTTCTCATTTGAAGATTCTTGATTTTCTTTTTGTTGCTTAATAAAGTCATCAGCAATCTCTCTTGAATCGATATTTTGTGTATTCTGAATTTCCCCGTTATCTATACGTCTCTTAATACGTTTTTTTCTCTCTCATACCTAAAACAATCGCAAAGCCAATCGCAAGGAATAACGCTCCGATTTGCCACGGGATAAGCGGGTACCATAATTCAGCCGGGTTATCATACCCAAGCACCGAGCAATTCGCCCAACCGGGCCTCCCCAAGGAACGACATTCATAAAGCCAAGACTAAAAGTGGCTAGCATGAGCAATAACATCGGGCTCATATTCAACTGTTTGTATAAACCAATGAGCGCAGGAATGGTTAATAAATAGGTGGTCGCCCCAGCCCCGTCAAGGTGGCAATTGCCCCTACGATAATTGTGACGATACAAACAATGATGACATTCCCTCTCGTAAGGATTATCAAATTTTTGATGATTGGATTAAATAAACCGACATCATTCATAATGCCGAAGAAGATAATTGCAAAAATAAACATAATGGCTACATTAATAACTTGGTCGGTTCCCCCACTAAAGAACTCTCTCAGTTCATCAAAACCGAACCCTGCAATAAGTGCACCAATGACAGGTATAATAACCATCGCAACAATCGGATGAATCTTCCCCCACATTAAGAAAGCGATTACAGCAAAAATAATCAAAAAGCCAAAAAATGCTAAGTATGCTTCAGACATGCTGGACTCCCCCTTCTATCGCTATTAATCTATGTTTTTACAATTCACACTTCTTGTACCATATCTTTAATTACTTGAACGACTCGTTCAACATCTGCCCTTGATATTTCTCGATGGGTAACGAGTCGGACTTGACGCTCATTCATTCGACTCACCAATATTCCTTGCTCTTTAAGCCTTTGAATGAATATAGTGGAATCGATAGGCAACTGTTCGAGCGAAACGATCACGATATTCGATTGGACTTCCTCATTGACGATGCGTAGCTCAGGCAAACGCTGTAAACCATTGGCAAGAACTCCGGCGTTCGTATGATCAGTGGCTAATCGTTCAACCATCGATGCCAATGCAACCTGACCGGCAGCACCGACAATGCCTGCTTGTCTCGTTCCTCCACCGAGAGCTTTTCGCCACCTTCTCGCTCGATCAATCATTGACTGATTACCGACTAATATCGAGCCCATCGGCGCAGACAATCCTTTCGATAGACAAATGAGCACTGTATCGGCATATTGCGTGATGTCTTGAACATCGACTCCTAAACGAACCGATGCATTAAACAGTCTCGATCCGTCCAAGTGAACAGGGATATTCATACCGCCCGCCAAGTCCGCCACTTTCTCCATATACGAAAGAGGCAATATTGCCCCGCCTGATCGTGCATGTGTATTCTCCAAACAAACAAGTCCGGTTTTTGGCTGGTGAAGGTCTGTAGCTGTACGAATCGATTTGGCGATCCGCTCGATCGGCATCTGCCCGTTTGCGCTCTCTAACGCTCTCGTCTGAACGCCTGCAATGGCGGCGAGCGAACCGGTTTCTGAGTAGAACAGATGCGAGTCTTCACCGAGAATAACCTCGTCCCCTCGTTCTGTCTGACTCAATACCGCTAAGAGGTTCCCTTGCGTCCCACTCGTCACAAACAGCCCTGCTTCTTTTCCAAGCTGCGCGGCTGCGTGCTCCTGCAACTCATTGATCGTCGGGTCTTCTCCGTACACATCATCCCCAACCTCAGCGTGTAAGATCGCCTCTCTCATCTGCTCGGTAGGTTGGGTCACGGTGTCACTTCTCAGATCAATTGTCATAGACTTCCCCCATTCTCTCCATTGAAATAAACCGCTTACATAACTGAATGCTTTAGGTCTGTACAGCAATTAAATATAATAGTAATAAATATTCAGCCAGAAGTGAAATCAGATTATTTTGTATTGACCATCAATAAAACTGATGGCTAGCAGGAGGTGCGGGCAATTTCGTTATATCTCAAGCAATTTAGTCGGATTATCCTTCATCATTTGGTCCACTTCGTTGGAAGAAAAATGCTTATGCAGCTGTGCGTGCATGTCTTCAAG
Organism: Geomicrobium sp. JCM 19037; assembly: GCF_000698105.1. Classification (NCBI taxonomy): domain Bacteria; kingdom Bacillati; phylum Bacillota; class Bacilli; order Caryophanales; genus Geomicrobium; species Geomicrobium sp. JCM 19037. The sequence goes on from NZ_BAWZ01000014.1 coordinate 42,904, forward strand.
AGCATCTGCCAATCCGGATTTTCCAGTTGACCACTGTCCGTTGAGATGATCGTGGAAGCACAACCCACGTGCTGTATTGCTTCGATGTTGGTTTGCATATTTCTTTTGTAAACACCGGCTTTTAGCGGTTGAGCAACGTTCGCTCGAAATAGACAGGGTATTCCACTGCTAGTTTCTGTTGTTTCTCTACTGAAAGATTCACGATGTGATATTCAGGGTGGGTAATAACCATCTTCTTGACCCCTCGTTTGCACGCTTCCCTAACAACCGATTCGATTTCTTCACTAGAAATATGGCCCGTTGCAAGAATCAAGTCACGGTCTGCAATAATCTCTAAAATATGGCAAAGCGCTGAAACAGGCTTCCCCTGTTCAAACAATCGAACCCCTCCGGTTAGACCGGCTTTTCTTCTATGGTTCTCTGCATCAATGGTTGGCAACCAAACAATCTTGCCTCCTAATGAAGCTGTCACTTCGACAGCCTTCGGATTCAGTCCACCAACCGCTTCATTCAATGTGATGCTCCCGAATGTTTTTACCTCCGGGTAAAGCTGGTTTAATAACGATGCTCGCTCACTCGTCGGAAAATGGTGTGATTTCAAGACGAGCGCTTTAAGCCCAGACAATTGTGCCGTCTCAAGCAACTGAAGGTCATCATGCTTACGTGCACGTACATCAGGCGCTGAGTGGACGTGCATATCTACAATGCCATTAAACCTCCGTGCATTGGCAACCTCAGCACAGACGGCTTCAGCAAACGAGGAAGTCGTGGCGCTTCCCCCCAAATCCGGCGTGACGATGTTTCGGTGAATCGTTCTTGCGATGCTCTCGTCCATTCTCCTCGCAACGTGAGTAAGCCGCTCATCATCGTGCTTTTTCGCGAGCCATTCAAAAAGCATCACCGTTGAGTGCATCATGCCAATCGGATTGGCGATATTCTTGCCTTCGATGTCTGGGGCTGAACCGTGAGCAGCTTGTGCCATCGCTTGTGTTTTACTCGTATTAATGGATGGCGCAATTCCTAGGCTGCCTGCCAACTCACCTGTAAGATCCGATAAAATATCCCCAAACATATTCTCCGTGACGATGACATCAAAATCCCCACCTCTTCGGACGAGGTGCGCGGCCATTGCGTCAATATGATAATCATCAACGTCTACTTCAGGGTACTTCCCGGCAACTTCCCGACAAATCTCCAAAAAGAAACCTGTACCTAAGCGAATAACATTCGCTTTATGGACGATGGTCACTTTCTTTCTACGCTCCATCGCTGCTTCAAAAGCGGCTTCAGCAATTCGTGTAATCGCCTTTCGTGTGAACACCCCGGTGGAAACGACAACATCTTCTGTCACTTTAAATTCTCCTAAACCAGTATGCATATTGCGATCCACATAATACCCTTCTGTATTCTCTCGATAGATGACGAGGTCCATATCACGGATTCGTGCATTTGATTTTTGCATCGACTTGGCAGGGCGAACATTTGCAAACAAATCGAAATGATGACGCAACTCGCCACTCGGGTTACGTTCTCCTTTGAACTGCTGGGGATAAGCCGCAGAATCATGCGGACCTAAAATCCATGCATCACACGTTTGAAGCGTCTCTTTCGTTTTTTCTGATAAGGGCGTTCCTTCTTTATGAATGCCCTCCCATCCCATCGGCAAAGCGATCCATTCAATGTCTAACACGGTTGCATCGATACAAGCTTCGATCACTTGTTGATTTGCATCGATAATCTCTTTTCCAATGCCATCACCAGCCAATACCGCAACTTTGTAACTGTTCACGTTCATTTCCCCTTTACGACTTCAATTTCATTCAGTGTATACTAAAGTGAATTATTAAAAAAATAGATTATATTAATTGTGTGTGATTAAAAATACAAATAAAGAGGGATTAAAAATGGATTTTAAAGACTTCGAGATTCTTAAAGCCATTCATGAAGAAGGCAATCTAACAAAAGTAGGCAATCGACTATTTATCTCGCAACCGACCGTTACACATCGGATTAAACAACTAGAGAAACAGCTCGAAATTACAATCTTAAAACGAGGACGAAAAGGGGTAGAATTTACTGATCAAGGATTGTATCTACTTAAACACTCGGAAAAGTTGTTAACGAATATGAGAACGTTGCAAGAAAACTTATGGAACTTGGAGGATGAACCTCATGGGACACTTCGCATCGGCGCGTCTCGTTCTGCTGCTCTTCACCTTCTCCCTGAAATTCTTCACGCCTATTCTCACAAGCACCCGAATGTTAGCTATACGGTTACAGACGGCTTTAATAAAGAGATCATCCAGTCGGTGTATAAAGACGATGTGCACGTCGCATCGTTCGAGGAAACCACCATTGGACCGATGCACAACTTACCCTTACAGAAGAGCGGATATGTATTCTTGCTACCGAGAATATCCCTCTCGATCAATTGCCGAACAATAAACGTATTCTCTATCAAACCGACCCGTACTTGACGGCCATCATAGATAATTGGTGGCGAGACCAGTATAAACAACCCCCTAGCGTAAGTATAACGACGAACACGATGGAAATAGCTCAGAAATTTTGTGAACAAGGATTAGGCTATATGATCGCCCCTGAAATGATGATCCCAAAAGACTCCCGTTTAACGATTCAACCCATTCAAACTGAAAACGGGGAGAACATCATGTGGCCGACGAGACTTGTCTATAAACAACAAACAACCGATCTGAACCTCGTTCAGAAATTCGTGGAGCATATAAAAAAGTTGTGAAGCAAGGCTCACTTCACAACTCTAGGCTAGTCCATACAACACTTTTTATACTTCTTCCCACTTCCGCACGGGCATGGTTCGTTGCGCCCCACTTTCTGGCCAGGTTTGAAGGGAACGACATTGTTACGTGGGGTTCCTGCTAATTCACCGGGCACTTCATTTGGTCTATGGCCTTTAAGCTCCCAACTTGGGGTGGAAGGTCGTGACCAAGGGTCACCACTTGGCACAAGCATGAGATGACCTGTCACGTATGTGACAATCCAGCCCGCAAACTGGGCACTTTGGGCACGCAACTGTCACAAATCGCAACATTTGTGACAGTTGACTCCGTTTATGTGCGCATCCACGTTTAATCTGATGATTTTTCTTTCTCAAGTGTCACATTAATGAATATATGGGGCATTTGGACTTCTTTCCACACGCCTTAGCCCGTAGGCATAAAAGTCAACCGCGTCGCCTTGTGCTCTGGAGTGTAAAGAAAACACGGTTGCAGATGTTTCGCCACCGATGTTGCACTTGTGCTCTGTAGTGCAACTACCCGCCTGTTATGGAAGCAACAACTACCTGTGCAAATCACCCCAAGACTAATCGTTGTTGTCGTCATCAACCCGTTCCAGAAAAACTCTGTCGTGAAAACCGCCGCGCTCTGCCAGCTTGTTTGCACGAATCTGTTCTACTTGCTCTGCTGAACTGCCGTGAGCAGACGCTAGAGCATGTACGACTTCGACCATGTCGGCAAGCTCTTCTAGCGCTTCTTCCGTTGTTGACGCCGTCAAATACTCCTCGACCTCTTCTTTTAACTTGTTGCGGAGCTCGTGCTCGTATTCTTTGTCTGCCAAAACGATCGTTGTCGGGTGCTTGCCTTGTTGTTTAATGATTGCCAGTATCCGATCTCTAACAAGTTTGTTGTACGCAGGCATAAGCGTCATCCTTTTCGTAGAGGTTATTGTCTTTAATGGTAACAAACATGTGCAGTTGAAAACGACGGCATCAGTTGGTACGATCTAATCTACGAATCAAAACATAACAGGTGACGCGTATGGACCTCATCAACATGGAGCTACTTCAAACAACATTAATTATTGCGAGCTTTCTAGCCATCATCCTTTTTTTCTCCAACTTGTTCGATGTATTTAACGAGAAAATTATGGGCCGATTTACAAGTGGGTGGTGAAAACGATCAGGAAGGTTTTTAAGAAGGAGTAGCGGGTTGGGTATAATGAACGCTTCAAAGCGTAGAGTTATTAAAGAATACAGGAAGTCTTTGGAAGTAGAGTGTCGTTTATTTACGGAACAGTGCTACGTCAAATTTATACACAGTTGATAAAAGGGATGCTACGTAAAGCCGCGGCATCCCTTCTTAATGCATAATTTATTCTGTCCACTTTGCAATCAATGCTTCGGCATGAATGGATAGCATGTAGTTCGCATACCGAGAGATCATCTCGTTGTCAGAGTAACGTTCGAGCAACAGTTCAAAGCTCGCCATATGGTCGAGCACTTTTGCTCCATTATCCCGTCGCTCGTAATTGGCGATCGCGGTAAGGTGGAGGGTTAGCGTTCTTACGACTCGTTCGTCGGTAATGTCACCTGACGCTTGTAAGTCAAACACAAGGCGCGGATGTCTTCAGCTGTAAGGTCAGGGTCAACAGGATTGACGAGATCATCAGGCGCTTGCGGTGCTTCAAGCCCACCGATGCCGACACCGACGTAGGCGTATTCGTTCACATTCCCTGGCGTTGAATGGGAAATACCCGCTTTACCGCCGAACATGTTGCTCTGAATCGTCACCGCTTGCCAATCGGCTGGTTCTTCGGCGCCATCCGGCCACATTTTCACTTGCACCGATTCAGCTTGACGCTTGAGCAACACGCGGTACCACTCGTCTTCTTCCAACGTGAACGGCAATTCTGCCGTTTCAAGAGCAGACGTGCTGCCCCCTCTACGCTGCATAATCCGCACTTCATTCGTATTCATTTGCGCATCCACGTAAATGCCATTCTCACTTCCCGGAGACCCAGACATATGGAAGCCAAGCTCAAACATCGTCCGGTGAATTTCATTTCCACGAACGAGTCCGAAGATTTCTGTATCTCCGTACAGTTCACCAACACTGTCTGATACGAGACCACGGACCCCTGACCCAGTCAGAAATTGAAGGCGTGTGGGCAAGTCAAGTACGGCAAATTGGTCAACCCGTGCTTGCCAGAACGGCGACCAATCCGAAGGTGACTCGCCAACTGCATTCTCTGTAAAGTCAGTTGCAAATTGTGCAGGTTCAGACACCGGCGGTGTGTCCGGCCAATACTTCGGTAACTCATAGAAATCATCGCCATCGAGTTGATCGATGCCGTCCGCCATATGATGGAGAATGCCCCACAGCCCGTCTTCCATGATGTCGATGAGGTTCTGATCATACGGTGCACTTGGCTGCTGGCCAGGCATTTCAAACAATACCGTCCCGGTGCCGTTAGAGCAAACGCATGACGAGCTTGTCCAGGTAAATCCCGAGTAGAATGGTGCACATACCTCGCCAATCCAGGCTCGACACCACCGTCCGCCCGCTCGTTCACACCGTTGGCGGCCGCAAGTGCGTATTTGCGCGATTTATCTTGATCCCACTCTGGATAATCGTCTGCATAGCGTGGATTTCCATCTGGTCCAAGCGCCGGATAGTCAAGGGCAATCGTTACTGGTTCGTCTGTCCCTTCAATCACATTGTTCGCGCCCATCTGATGAAGGTCCACGTACGCCTCGACCCCGCCAAACTCCGCTTGCAACTCTTGATACAAATCTCTTAAAATTTGTGACTCATTCGATAAAAAGAAACCAAAATTCGCCGTATTGCCCGGAAGGTCAGCTGCTTCAGGTACATAATCCAAGTCCGCATTGAAATCGCGGTTCACATCAAACCCTTGTCTGCTTTCGTTATAGTTCCATGCAGGCTCCGCCCCTTCCAATTGCGGATGGTTTTCAACGACCTCGTCCCACGTAATGTCATTTTGACGCTGCACAAGTTCCGCCCCGTCCGTTGAACTTCGGAACCGCCACGACCGTAATCTCATCCAGAATGAACTGAACTTCTTCCTCATCACTCGTCGCAAGCGTCTCCAGAAGGGAAACTAACGATTCCGTACCGAAATTCTCATTGCCGTGAATTTCACTCGTAATGAGGATCACTTCGTCGCCCGTCCCGATCCGCGTAGAATAAATATCCCGCCCGCGCTGGGATTGGCCGAGCACATCAATGTCGAGCTCCCCATCGCTTAGCTCTGCAATCCGCTCCAGCTCCGGCAACAAATCATCATACCGAATCCACTCAGACGGATCAAAGTTCGTACTACGCATCATCACTTGCCCGTCACCCGTATCCTCTTTCTCAATCTCAAGAATTCGGTCCATCTTTTCCAACGCCTCCTCAGGCGAATCCGCCGCAGCCATATTCGCAGGCAGTACAGCAAGCATTGCCGCCATCGGAACGACTCTCTTCCAGTGCATACGCATTTCCCTCCTTGTATTTGCAGTCCTTAAATAAGTTTTCCTTCGGGATGCGAATCACCTGTCAGGAGGGGAAGAGATAGTCCGAAAATGTATGATGTCGGGAGGAATTGTCTAGGGGGAAGGTTAATTAGCTTCTCGTGTACCATCAATGACCCTATTAACTTTTTCAGTTAATAAGACGTTATTACTTTCTTTCGACCACTAGCTTCGAACGATACCGTTTACTAGTAAGCTCACCTAGAGTCTTTGGTAGATTAATGCCAACAATATGCGTCGTGAGCTATCTATGTATGTCGTTACCTCGTACATAATGAAAAGCAAAGAAGCGATGAGGAGCGGCTCACGCATAACTGAGGATTTCATAGTTTTCGAACACAAAAACTTATCCATTTACGGCGAAGATTTAAGAGTTGGATAGAAACAGCACTTGTCCTGTGGAGGTGTGTCCAGAAAAGGTAATCGCTTCGGAATATATTAGGGGATATTCGTGGAGGCGGTCGACGAAATAAAGAAGTAGAAAGCATTGAAGGCTTAGTTAGCTGTCGCAGCATTCCGGCAGATCCGATCTCTTTCCAGAGATAGCTGCTCAAAAGATTTCCAGTTTACCCGCGCTGGATCGTATAGAGTGGCCAAATCGTGGGGATGTGTCGAGGGAGCTTCGGGAGAAAAACCGCTCCCTAGACATAGCGGTTTTTTTGTTTCCGAGTTTTAAGATACTCTTTTCCGCTCATGTTTCACCGGTCGACCTTTCACGTCGTAAACCGCTACGCCATAATCCATGAGCGTTTGCAGTAATTCCTTTCGGTTGTTCAAATGATGGTAGTCAAAGCTAAATACCGGAATCCCCTCACTCCTAAGCCAGTCATAAACATAACTGGCGCTCTGACTCGAAAAATTTTCTTCATATTTTGCATCATCTAGTGTAATAAAGACGATGTACGTATGGACGTTATTGCGATACAAGTGAACAGAGTATAGATCTTCCCATGGGACGAGGCCAACGGTAAACCTCACGCCCTCATCCGTCACCGTAATGATCGCCCCTGCATCTTCTGTAACTTTAGAGATCATCGGAATACAGCCAAGCACCAAAAGCCCAACCAATATAAATGGAACCGTGCCCTCCAAATCCGGAGCCAGCCACGTCAAGAACGCAAAAGCAAACAAAAGTAGAGCAATCAACACGCACATAAAAATTATTAACTTCGTTCGTTTCTTTGATAAGTAGAATGATTTTTCGTTCATGTGTGTGCTCCGATCAGTGAGGGGTCCTCTTATTATAGCAGGCTAGGCATGGAAATCCTTGTACGTTGTCTCTGTTTACGATCACCTGCAATGATCTCGGTTAACGTATATGACCTCATCCTTATCAAAATTATCAGCTTGTTCCTCATCTAATTTTTGTAGGATATAACGATCCAACGCCATTCCCGTATAATCACCTTTTACTTCATTATGACGCATAGCTTCATCGAGATAAATTTGCTCATAATCCTGCAAATCCATCTCTTTTATTACTTGATCTTTGGTTTTATTTTTCCTACTATAGTTCAACAAGAAGTCAGCTTTCTTGGTAAAGGACAAATCATTTTTACTCATTTCGTTTCCTCCACTTCGTTAGTCTTCAAGTTAATTTGATTACCTAAGTAATCCGAGTATTTCAGATTTGGGAAACTTGATAGGAGATTAATGCATTACGACAGCTATTTTAGATCGACTCATCCATCGTGTTGAAGTCATCCATGGTGAAGAAAATGAAGAAGGCTATCGGATGAAAAATCAAAAGTTTTTTCCACATAAGTTTAACAGGTAACAGAGAAAAAGTGTGAAATTAGACTTAACGTCTACAGCAGATTTGAATAAAGTGGTATATATTATTCGATGCACACATTAAAGACTATTTAAGATTTGAAAACACTCTCATCCGCGCCTTAAAAAAATTCAATTTCACCCAATGCAGATACACATGGAGGATAGATTTTACAATTCAGAAACAACGTGTGAATAGTTCAACACCTGTATAATATTCTTTTCTACTTTGGTACATTCTAATAATTCAGGCTCGAAAATCATTAAGTTATACCCACTTGTACTAAGAGTACTATCATATACTATTCCATCATAATCATATGAATCATTTTCATTTAAACTCTTTATAAAATCTACTAAAAATTGAGTAGAAAGGTAATCTAATTTACTATCCCCACTTCTTACGGGCTTAGCAATAGCTTTATTCATACTATCAAGTATCTCTAAATTTACCGCATACATAACCGGATCAGTGAAGCTAAATACATTTAAAGTATTTAAATTTCTGAAATCAACAACCTTCAACTTATCTTTAATTGGGAATTTTCCGATATATACATTATCACTAATACTAGGTCTTATTTCACTAATGACTGTATTCTTGTCGCTAGCGAGATATAAATGTCGAATTCCTTCGGAATTTGCCCTACCCGCTGTAGCATTCTCAATTGGTGGTGCTCCCATTTCAGACTCTTTTATTTCGTTAATATTAGAATCCTACCTCTGTAATATACTTCATCTTCAATTATATTTGTTATTCTAATTAAGTAATCCTTCAATATTTCAAAATTTATATGAGTAGTATGAAACCTATTTTGATGTTTTATATAATATACAAATTCACTCCACGGTTTACCTTTTAAGATAGATTTATTTTTCAGATATTCAGAATTCATCCATTCAATTATTCCTACTTGATTATGTAATAATTCAATTGCACTTGGATATCTATGTTCTAATAATTTTGTTAGGAAATGAAGTATCAAATTACCATCAAAGTTGTTGAATATGTTCCACCTTTTTTCAAATTCATCTCTAATGCTAATTAGCTTTTCAGGTGGAAATCCATCTTTTATTAAGTCTTGACTTAAATTAAATATACTTAATACATCATTAAATACATTCTCTAATCCAGTATCATTACTTAAATTGTAAACATTAGTATCTTCTGCTCCACAAAAATTGCATACTCCTAAATTATCAAGGCTGCGAATTATGCTTCTTAACTCTTCAGATTTAAAACATTTTATACAACAGTTCATAGTAGGATCTCCCATTATATAACTTTCCTATTAGCTCTAAGTGATGCATGATAGACAGTTTTTTTAGTGTAGGTAAACCTGGGTAAGTACCATTTTCATAATGTTCCTTAAATACACCTATTGCAAAAGTTTCAATTCTTGAATCATTAAATGATTGGTACCATTTTATTAACTTATGAAGTGCTTCAGAAAATTTACCTGCAGGATCTCTAATATCCTCATTTGAATCAGAAACAAAATGAATAATTTCCAATGTGTTTTCTTCAGTAGGATACACAATGTGAATAGCCACTGCATACGGAGCAAAACCACTTTCAGAGTATTCTGCACCTATCACTGAATAATCAGAGAATCCTATGTATCCTTCATCTTTATAGAATAAATGTTCTTCAGAGAAAAATTCCACCATGTTATCTCTGTAATCAATATTTCTGCCTTGCTTATTAAACCTGTCAGCCAAGCCGACTAAATTTTTTCTATTTAACTGTCTCCTAAAAGGATTATCCGTAGGCACAATATTTACATAAGCAATATCTTGATTGGTATATTCTTTATATTTCTCTATGTATTTTCTGTTTGAATGTAAAACTGCTAGTTCATTAATATCCACTTTATATTCTTCTTTAATTTCTGATAATTCGCTTATAAAATTATCACCGAGGCGATAAGCACTTTAACTACATCTTTCATCACTACATCCTTAAATTGCTGATTTATACTAGAGATTTTTAATTCCCCCATCAGCGAGCCTACCATTGGATTGATTATTATTATTAAGCTCCTCTTTTTAAGATCAAACTCATTAACAGTAGATATTAAAGTGTTACTTATTTTAATAGGTTCAATAATTGGTATTATTTTATCACTTAGAAGCTTTAATTTCTGTAATTCTCTTAGTGCTATTAAATCATATTGTCGCCCTCTCAAAACCGGATAATACATATAATCCTCCTATTTATATTGCCTTATAATTATTTCAAGTTCATCACGATTTAATTTACTTGAGTACATAAGCCATCTAATTTCCATTGGTAGTTCCCTTACTAATTTTACTTGATTAAGTTTCTTCCTCTCTCTGAGCTTCTTCATCACCTCATTTTGAGCAACTTTTATATTAAATTTTTTAAATAGATTTAGACATTCTTTATAATAATATACCGGTGGAACATCTGGAAGAACAGAAAAGTGCCTTTTTATAATATCTTCATATTCATTTCTCCTTAAAAGTTTAAAAAGGTAGTTAAAATCTAAATACTCATCAAAATTAATCGCTTCTTTTCTAATACTTAAATTAACTCCATTAGTTAATACTATTATTCCAACCGTTTCAAAGTTTTTAATTGCTCTATAGACTGGATAGTAATTTTTTTCTGATGTCACTACATATAATTCACTAAATACAGTTGAATAGTCCTCTAATTGAGTATAAAGCCTATCTAAATTATCTAAGTCAGTTTTAATTTCAAATACTACTCCATGCGAATGATTGACTAATACAAAATCAGCTTTTGACTTACCGATTGCTACCTCCTCAAATGCAGCGGTAGTTGCAAAGCTGTATTTACCTATTACCAATTTATTAAATAAAGTATTCTTAAAAAAGTACTCATTTCTATGATATCCTTTAAGCAGCATATAGTTATGTACAACTAAATCTTTATTAATTTGTGGATTAATAATATTACTTCTAGTAAAAAATCTATTTAGATATGTTTTTTCCATTCTTTACTCACGCTTCCTATAAATTACGCCCCTATTTTTCCATTTAACAATGTTTTAAAATGTTAGCTAATAATTCGTTTCAAACTACAGAAAAAAACATCTTAAGAAAACCTAACTAGTAATTGCTTAATTTCGCTCGCGTAGTAGTGATCTTGCATATAGCCAGATAGTTCGTGTCCTTAACTGGTGTTAATCTACAATGCTAGAGTTTCTTTATGCAATGCCACGTAATCCACTGTCTATGCTTTTCAACCCAAGATAAGAAACTTCCTTATCCCTACAATAATAAATTTACTGCAAGCAAATTATAAACTACCACACTCGTCAAATGACAACCAGTCAGTTATAAGCAAATATATAAGTGGGCGAACACATACAAAAACTGGACATTAGGGGCTAAGTAACGATAGCTAAATAGTGACTTCAAGTTCTCGTCAGTGTCTGAGGGGTGCTGCTGTAAAATAGTGATCCACATTTCCCTACACAGTTTGTGTACTGGGTTGGAAAATATCCATAATAACACTTTCTAACTTGTGGTAGGTATCACTTCTACATTCGATACTATACGCCTTGGCAACAAGATACTTTATATCATGTCTACTAAAAAAATCTATAATTTCTTTCTTTTTTTCATAGTATTGAACATTAACGGGTCTTAATATTGAATTATCTCCAGTCAACCTTGAAAGTGAAGCTTTATGATTAAACTCGTAGTTATTAAATATATCCGTAATATGTTGATTTTCAGTTTCTAGTATTACTTTTTTTATTGCTTTATAATAAGTAACTGGATCTAAACAATCCTCAATCACCGTTTTCTCATAAATTGCATTTCGAACAGGATCAATTAAATCAAAAGATGTTTCGTCACTATTTTTCTGCAACCTTCGAAGTTGCACAACACCATCAGTTTGAACATCTGTATAATTCATCTTGTGCTCATCAGTGTCTATTAAGCAAAGTATCTTTCCATGATTTTTTAATTGGCTTAACTCTTTTTTATCAGATGATAAAGGAGCAGTTAAGAGATTATATAATTTAACAACATTCCCTAGCCCACCAACTGGCAAAATCTTACAATCCTTACTTTCTTTTAGAACCTTTTCTAGATATATTTTATCGTCACTACCCTCACAAATTATCCAATTAATTCTTTCAGAAGATTTGACATATGATAAAATACTTGTCGCTAAATCAAACATACTTTTTAAATCAATATCATTAGGAAACCTCCTTCTCTCTTCCAAATAATTAAAGAAGTTAAATTGAATTATCTTATGATTTTCTTCTTCCTTGTTTTCTGTCACATGGTGCAAATAACCTTTAGTAATAGTAGGTAAGGATCCATACCAATGAGTTGATATTAAAATTTGATTTTTATATGTATTAGCTAGTTCTTCTAATCGAGAGAATTGTGAGAAACAATTTGATAAACTCATTGATACCTCAGGTTCATCAACAGCGAGAACTATATTCTTGTCTCTGTCCCCGTTATTTGAGAGAAATGTATAGGCAATATCCATTAAAGCTTTTCTTTGTTCTCCCGAACTTAACTGACTAACTTCTTTATTTTTGTATTTTAATGATTTCTTTAAAAGAAAAACCTCTAGTATCTTTTCGCGAATATCTAATGTAGTTAAATTTTTCTTAACAAATAATTCAGCACCATAATTATAATTTGAATTTATTTTTTTTATTGAGTTATTTATCTCCGATAAAAATTCGTTGAGATGATCATTAATAAAGTTAATAAAACTTTTCCCTCTACCATTTATCTCAAATTTACTAAGTAGGGCGTTATCTATTTCTTCTAGGACATCTTTATTCATCAATGTTTGCATTTGTTTAGTCTCAATTTTTAATACATCTTCCACACCTTGCTCTACAGGAAAATATACAAATGAGTAATGTTCAATAACCAGCTTTTTAATCTTTTCTAATTTTTTTAAAATAGTTGTGTCATCTACCTGAAGCTTTTTTCCTAAATCTTTTATTACATCATCATTGAAAGCACTAAGATATATATCTTGCTTTAAATATTGGATTCCCAGAGTAAATAAATAGTAATTTTCTTCATCATAATTGTCCATCAAATCATTTCGCAAATCAAAAAAATCTTTGATGTGGTTCCATTTAGTAACCAAAGAATTATAATCAGATTTCACACCCCAAAAATATTGACTTATAAAATTTAATACATGTACTAAATCTTTATTCTCTTCAATCTCCGTAGGCTCATAATTGTTGGAACTGTATACCCTGTTTTTAAAGTTATTTTTTTCTATTAGAAAAATCGGAGCAATATAAAACTCTTCTTTATTCCCTCCTCTAGTCACGTTCCACGGTCGCCCGTTAAAGAAGGTATCTAATGCTTCAAAAATAGCACTCTTCCCAACACCATTATTACCTATATATACTGAGTATTTTTCTTCTGTACTTTTGCTAATAGGAATAAAAACAGATTTCTGATAAGACTTATATCCCTTTAGCAACACCCCAAGTATCATATAATCCTCCTTTATTTCGAATAATAGATTGTCTTATACTTACTTATTAATTCTTGTAATATAGAATATATCCCTAATTAATAGCTTGCAGCTGCTCAGTCTACAATCATAGATTTGCAAAATTATTACTCTACTTGATCTCTAAAATATCAAATAGAGTAATAATGATACATTACTGTAACTTTATTATATACAAATCAGTAATAAAATGCCACAAATAGCAATAGATATAAAGAACTATAGTTTAATCGTTCATTTTAGCTAAACTTGTACTCACTACTGTTTCCATCAAAAAAATTAAATACTTAAAACATAAAAACTACCTCAATTCATCCCCAAGCGGCACAACCACTTCGTCTAGCAGCTTAACCCATTCTCTTTTTAAGCTTGGGCCGTATTTTAATGGCTTTGCGTCTGGGTTGGCTTGTTTGTATTGGTCAAAATCTTTGCTGTCTAGTATTCCTTTGATGTTTGGTATCGTTTCAGAGCCGGCAATGTATTGAATGGAGGATAGATGCAGTTCTTTCTCGTCGACCAACCAGTTGTCGGCGAACTGTTGTACTTGATTATCTCTCGTTCCAGTGAAGTATTGGCGCTTGACAGCAAAGATGTCGCCATCAGCTTCGACTTTTTCGTTGTCCATTGCGTTTAGGATGGACCGGTAGACGTCTTTGACGATTTCTTTTTTGTTTAGTTTTTGCATTGCTTTTTCGATCTCTTGGCGAATGTCTTGGTCGTTTGCTGAGTAGTTGCCGAGTAGTTGATCGACAAAGGCAGAGTCGATGTCATATACTTTGATGGCATTTTCACCGTAAAACTCGATGGATGAGAAGTCGGGCTGTTCTTCATCTTCTTCGTTTTTCTCGTTGAGTAAAGATCCTTTTACCGTGTTGTAGACGCCGACGGTCTCTTGAATCACGGACACTTGGTCCTGGAGAGCTGTTGATTTCTCCATCGCATCATTATAGTCGTCATACGTGACTAACGCCTCGTAGGAGTTGTTTAATTCTTGAAAGGCTTTAACAAACTCCACCTTATCTTCGACGGAGGCATGTTCGTCTATCGTTTCAAGATTAAAATCTGAGTCTGTGAGAATACGGTGTGCTTTTTTGAATCGTTTGAGTGATTCCTCGTAGGTTGGATACACAAGCTGCGTATCTTCTTGTTGATTGGAATACAGCTTCGTCGCGTTTTCGACGTTTTGTTCCATTGTGTACGGTTTTCGAAACGTCATAATGAAACCCTTCGTTTTCCCTGGGAACGTTCGATTGGTTCTGGAAAACGCTTGAATCAAATTGGCGTAGCTTAGATTCCGGTCGACAAACAGCGTTTGGATCGTCGGCGCATCAAAACCAGTCAATAACCGATCGACGACGATGACCAGATCGAGGTGCTTTCCAAATTGCTTAAACTCCGCTTTTTTACGTGCAAGTCGATTGTTAATGTCCCCGTTGTAACGGTCAAGATCTTGGATCGACCAGGCGGTATCATAATAGTCGTTGTACTCTTGCATGATTTCTTTCATTTCATCTTCTTGTTCTTTCGCGTGTTCTTCATTCTCTTGTAAGGAATACGTGATTGCGATTCTTGGAAAATCAGGGTCATCAATCGTTCGCCCTTTTCGCAATGGATGCTTTTGGTTGCCCATCCACTTCGGGTCTTTGAGCATTTCTTTCATTGCATGATAGTAGCGCTTCGCCATGTCAATGGAGCTTGTTGTTAAGATCGCTGACTTTTGAGGGCGACCGTTCTTGAAATCAAACTTCGTGTACGCATTGTCTGGTCGAAAAATCTTCTCAATCACGAGACGAATATGCGCGTCTTCCTCATAAATTTGCGGATCAATGTATGATTCTTTCTGTATTCCATCCATATCATCAATGAGCGCATTAATTTCTTCATTCATCTTATTCGAATGCTTCGTGTCGTTTCGAAGTTGTTCGTATATGCTGTCGTTTAATGTTCTCTTATCGATTGTATCTTCATGTTCAACTTGAAAACCTAAAACTGCACCGTCATCCAATGCGTTTTTTATCGTGTATGTATGTAGCACATCGCCGTACTGGTCAGGTGTTGTACGAGCCAAACTACCTTTTGCTTGTTTTTTGTTTACATTAAAAATCGGTGTGCCTGTAAATCCGAACCACGTTGAATTCGGAAAAAAGGATTTGATGGAGTCCATGCCCTCTGCACTTAACGCACGATGGCATTCATCAACGACAAACACAACATGCTGGCCGAGAAGCTTTTGAAACCGTTGCTTGCCGTCTTTTTCTTCTTGCTTTTTTGCATATTTCAACGCACTTTCTAACTTTTGGCGCGTCGTAATAATGATCGTATTGGAGTTGGCATCGGCAAGTAGTGTCCGACTCAGCTCTTGGGAACTGCCCGTACCAACGATTAAACTATTCGCTTTGCCACTCCCAGAAGAGTCACCCGTGTTGTATTCGGAAGCGAATTTCGTAAATTCGGTTGTCGTTTGGTTGTCCAAGTCTTTTCGGTCAATTAACATAATCGTCCGATCCACGCCGTGCTTTCTTGCAAGTAGTTTCGTTGATACAAAACTCGTTAACGTTTTTCCCGAACCGGTTGCATGCCAAATATAACCAGATTGATGTTTGTTTGCTGATGTAAATAATGCTTCAATCGCATGAATTTGATAAGGGTGTAACACCATCAACACCCGGTGATCAATTTCTTCACTTACAATCGTGTAATTGGCAATGAGGCGGTGGGCATCCGGAATGTTCAAGACTTGTTTCACAAATTCATAGAGATCTTCCACTTTTCGATTGTCGGTCGTCCGCCAACTGAACAAGAATTTAGCATGCATATCTTTTGGCATCGCATTGGCGAAATACCGCGTCGTCTGCTCATTGGAGACGACAAACAACTGTAATGTCGAAAAGATGTTATGACGAAAAACGCCTTCCTCAGCGTATTTCTTCACCTGATTAAATGCTTGAAAAATCCCGTCTTTCGCTGTCGCTTGCTTTAACTCAATCTGAACAATGGGCAAACCATTAATCAGCAATGTCACGTCAAAGCGACGATCACGTCCCTCGACCGTTGCGCTTTGCTTCGCGATTTGATGGACCACTTCATACGTAGAAATTCCCCCACCAATGTCATGGTTCGAGTAGAGCACAAGGGACATAGAGCCGAGTGAACGATCGTCCCGCTCAATCGTCACTCGTGCAATCCCATTCTCACCGCGAAGGAACCGGGCAGCATCGAACGGTGTTTGCGTATGTAGCAAAATATCTGCCTTTATGCGGTCAAACTCTTCATCCGTAATCGGGTTCTCCCCGATTTCAGATAGGTTATTCTGTGTGATAATTTTTCGGACATTTGCCCATAAATCAGCCTCAGACTTCAGATCAGGCCGATAATTCCACTGATTATGCCTTCGCCTAACACTTCAATTAACCGTTTTTCAATCTCCACTTCATCCTTAAGCGCCACTTCGTTCACCTCTATCTCTAGTTCTTACACAAACATTTTTTGTAGGAAAGCTTTTTTCGTTTCTTTGAGTGTCTCGAGTTCTTTCTCATGAAGAGCGATCGTGTCGTCGAGTTGTTTGAAGAAGTTGCCTATTTTGGTTTGTTCTTGTTTTGAAGGAAACAAAATCGGTGTTCTTTTTCCGTTCTCTATTGTATAAGTCCCTACCGTTCCCGTTCCAGCAACATCATGAACAAATTTTTGGATCTCATTGTTAACAAAAGAGTAGTACAAAAAATACCCATCTAGATTATTCTTATTTTTAAACCAAATTATATTCCCATCTTTAAAGTATATTGGATCATTGTTTTCTATAAGCATAGGAACACCTATTGTACCTACCCCTGTTACTAAAAGATCTCCCACCAATACTTTTCCTGATGCTTCAGCATATTTATTATATCTTTCTTCTGATATATAAAGAAATTCTTTAATTTCTTCTCCTTTAAATTTAGCAACAATATCTCTCGCTCTAAAAAACCTTATTCCATTACTTGTCCAATCGGCTTGATGAATTCTCTTAACTGATCCAACACTCATTAACTCTCCCAATTCATTTTTCTCCCACTCTCCAGAAAAATCCGGAAAACGAACTTCCGGTAAAGACTCTCCCTCTTTTGGGAACAGCTTTTGCAAGAAACCTTGTTTCGTTTGTTTTAACGAGTCGAGTTCTTGTTGTTGGAGTGTGATCGCTTCGTCGAGTTGTTTGAAGAAGTTGCCTATTTTGGTTTGTTCTTGCTGACAAGGCATCCCAACCTCATACCTGAGTATATTTGTAACACTTATTCCAAACACCTTCATACCTGTACCGACTTTGTAACCATACCTTCTAAAATGTTCTGCAAAAAACATATAATAAAGAAACAGTGAGTATGTTGTTTTAGGCCTTAGTGCTATTGTATGCAGGCCAGCTATAAGTTTATAAGGTGTATTAATTGTTACAACAGACGGAGTGGCTATCCCTTGGTAATCTTCTGATGCATCTGCAAGAACCAAATCACCGTTCAATAAGAAATCATAGTCACCTGCTTCAATATTTGGTAGAACAGAACCCTCGTCGATAACAGTAGCTACCTTTGTATGAATATCTCCATAATGAATGTATTTATATCCTGTAAAATTATTTACTTCTACACTTCTTGATAGTGAATATGATTTAACTCTGTCAACTAGTTCACTTAAGCTTCTAGTCATCCATTCCCCACTAAACTCCGCAAACCTCACTTTTGGCACGCGCTTATTTTCCACGGTTAAACACCTCTAATGCTCCTTTCATCCACTCTGCATCTTTTTCGTCATGCTGTAAGGATGAAATCATTTCATGTAAGTTGCTTTCGAGTTCTGCTTTTTCTTTACGGATATCTTTAATTGTTGCACCGACGTTTGCCATATCCACAGGTTCTTCTTCTTCGAATGTGTCGATGTAGCGAGGGATGTTTAAGTTATAGTCATTGCTCTCGATTTCTTCATACGTAGCAAGGTGCGCGTATTTGTCTATACTTTCACGTTTACGATACGTTTCAACGATTTGGTCAATATGCTCTTCGGCTATTTGATTTTGATTCTTGCCTTTTATAAACGTCTTACTCGCATCAATAAATAAGACATCGCGCTTGTCTCGGTCTTTCTTTAAGATAATTACGGTTGTAGGGATGCTTGTCCCGAAGAACAGGTTGGCTGGTAACCCGATGACTGCCTCAATGCTTCCGTCTCCGAGCAATCTCTTACGAATTACACCTTCAGCTGCCCCACGGAAGAGTACACCGTGTGGCAAGACGATCGCCATCGTTCCTGAATTTTTCAAGTGATACAAGCCGTGCAAGAGAAAGGCGAAATCGGCTTTAGATTTCGGTGCAAGCTTTCCGAAACGGTTAAACCGGGAGTCATCTAAAAAGGTGTCCGCTGCCGACCACTTCGCAGAATACGGCGGGTTCATTAATACCGAGTCGAACGTATACGGCTCATCTGTTGGCCAGTCTTTGTTTAGTGTATCGCCGTTTCGTAAGTTCATATCTTCATTGTTTACACCGTGAAGGAGCAAGTTCATTTTGGCCAAATTAAACGTCGTCGTGTTCATCTCCTGTCCGTGGTATTTCACGTTGTCAGGATAGTTGATATAGTTACGCACGTTTAACATGAGCGAGCCTGATCCCATCGTCGGGTCATACACACTGAATAAGCGTTTATCTTCTTGTCCAATCGCGGCAATTCGCGCCATCATGAGTGACACTTCATGGGGCGTATAGAACTCGCCTGCTTTCTTTCCTGCTTCAGATGCAAACTGACCGATGAGGTATTCATACGCATCACCAATCACGTCACCACTATGCCCAATCACATCGACGTCGTTCAGTTTTTTCAACACTTCAGTGATCGTAATGTTGCGTTGTTGATCGTCAGAACCTAGCTTTTTCGAACGTAAGTCGACGTCATCAAACAACCCATTAAATTGATCGTAGTTAGAAGACAGATCACTAAAGCCATTTTCCAAATGATGCAGTTGGAATAGGTTTTGCTTCGCTTGATTCGTCAGTTCATTAAACAAATACTCCGGCTTCATCGCGTATCCGAGCGTGTCGTGAAGCGTTTCTTTTAAGTCGTCACGAACCTCTTCATCGTCGAGTAACGATTGATAGAGTTCTGCTTGCTTCGCTTGAGTATCGTACTCCTCAACCGATTCATCCGCCACTTCAACGACTTTTTCTAGTAGACGATCTGATAAGTATTTGTAGAAGATCAATCCGAGTAAGTAGTTTTTGTATTCCGATGCGTCCATCTTGCTGCGCAGATTATCGGCTGCGCTGAATAGTTTCTTATGTATAGGGGCCATAGTTACCTCACTTCAATTGTTGTATTATACACTTCTTCATTTTAACAAAAATAATCGTTCGTTCTAAACACCTGCAAAACATCCTTCTTATGTATCAGTACAAATTCATTATAATATAGGAAGGATTTAGGGTGAAGTGCCAACTTCCACCACCCTATACTCTACCTCGCACCCTGACAACTTCTGTCACCTTAACATTACAAATATTTCTTCTCGTGTTACAATTTTCACGGATTACGAGTTTCGAAGGGAGAGATTAGATGAAACTATTGTTGACTGGAATCATGGTGGTGGTCGGTGGGCTTGTTCTGACGGAGCCTTTGTCGGCGGAGGTGGTTCATTTTGATGACCATGATTCGATTTATGATACGGATTCTACATACCGAAATGTGGACCGTGACATCATTACGGGCTACTCGGACAATACGTTCCGCCCGAATGAGACGATCATTCGCGGGCAGGTGGCGAACATGCTGTACCGGGCTCTTGATCTAGAAGCTTCACATCAAGAGAATCCATTTGTGGATTTGTCTGCGGATAGCGAGTATTATGAAGCAGCTGTGGCGTTGCACGAGGCGGGCATTTTTGTTGGCCAAGATGGCGGCACGCGCTTTAGTGCAGGCGAACCGATTTCCCGGCAGCAGATGGCGTCGGTATTGAACCGGGCGTTTGAGTTGCGTGACTGTGTGAATGGTGGACTTACTTACGCGTACGGATGTAACACTGAAGGATCGCTTGCTGATCTTGACGAGGCGTCTGACGTGCATCAGCCGAACATCGAGGCGATTTTCCATACGAATGTGAGCTTCCTCGGTGTCGGTCCCGGACAGCACTTCCGTCCGACAGAATCGTTGTCACGTAGCCAGCTTTCAATGTTTCTTGACCGTGCGATCATTAATGAGAACTATACCGTAAGCGGAATTGAAATGGCCACATCGGGGGCGACTGTCGATGAGGCGATCACTTTTCCATAAGTGCAAGCGCACGTTGGATTGGGACAAGCTGGAGCTCATGGATGCCCCGTATAACGGTACCGACCAGCTCGACCGTAAAAATGGTGAATTTAAGATTTATACAGCTGATCTGTCAAACACGATGCTTCATGAATACCGTCACCCAACATCATTGTTTCCCGAAGCCAAGTGACACTACCTACTATTTGAAATACGACGGGGAGTACATTAGTGACGGAGATGTTTTTTCCCATTCAGCTCTAGTTGATTGGCGCCAGTAGTTCTTCACTTTTTATGTGGGGATTTTCATGAAAATCCTTCTTCACTGGGACTAAATTCCATCGTATACGTTTCTATGATGGAATTTATCCTTTTTATGTGGGGATTTGGCTCATTTTTTACTCACTTCTCGTATAGAAAACCACATATACGCATGTATGTGGGTTTTCTATTAGACAGAAAATTTGATATAATAATCTTCACAATGCGTTTCATAACAGGAGGACGCTTTGCATGTGGCGAGTGCTGGTTAGTTCGCTCCTTACTTTCTTGCTCGTATTATCCTTGTTTCTGTTTGCCGTTTCCACAGGTCCGATGCAAGGCAATATGATTGACGTAGCATCATCTGGTTTCGCTGCCCTTTACCTTGCAATTTCTGTTCCTGTATTAATCATCTATTCTGTCACCTATCTGCTAATCAAGACAAGAACCTTTGCGAAAGTATTCAGTATTCTATTCGTATTGGCCATCGTTTTAGGTGTATTAACAAGTACATTTATCGCGCTCATTCACAATTCTTGGATCTTCATCCTAAATAATCTGGTGCTCGCAACTGGATTCTATACAATCATTTATTTTTTGGGTAAATTCTTTACACCTGCTATGGCCCATGAGCAAAATTGAAATTGCTTTTAGAGTTGAATACTGACTTAACGATTCATCTCAATACAAGTCGTCGAACCGTGTCGAACTTCGTTATATTAGCAGTAAAAGTCAGGTGCGAACCCGAAGCGAACATAAAAACCCTGGTAGACCCGCACCAATATTCACACCAATTATGTGAAAATATGTAATCCCCGTATGTTTAAATACCCTTTAAAGTGTTAATGAGTAATTATTAGAAGAAGAAATAAGCGAATATAGGTCAGAAGACCATTTATTTCGCAGTCGCACCCTGTATGGGTGCGTGGATTGAAATAATTGAAAAGCATCCCGCAGACCATTTACGTGACGTCGCACCCGGTTGGGTGCGTGGATTGAAATGTGGTATAAATAGATCATCAATCAAATACTTTGCGTCGCACCCTGTATGGGTGCGTGGATTGAAATAACGACGGTGATGCAATCGAGCAAACGTTATCGGCAAAGTATACCGGGGTTGAGGAATAAGAAAACCGACGTGCACTGGCACGTCGGCTTTCTTATTCAACGATTGTCCCTTCGCGGTATTGGTCTCGCAATACGTATTTCTGTACTTTCCTGATGGGGTGCGGGGCAATGCGTCGACGAAGATGATTTCTCTTGGTTTTTTGAAACGGGCAAGCTGGGCGGTACACAAGTCAAGGATGTCTTCTTTTTGTAATGGGGCGCTTTTGCTAGGAACGATGACGGCGCAAACGGCCTCAATAAACTTCTTATCGGGGATGCCGATAATGGCGACGTCTTTTACTCCTTCATGACGGATGATGACGTCTTCGATCTCTTTCGCATAGATGTTCTCACCACCGCTTCGAATCATGTCTTTTTTACGGCCGGCAATTTCTAGGTATCCGGCTGCATCAAAGATGCCGAGGTCGCCGGTTTTGCACCAGCCGTCGGCAAAGGTGGCGGCGGTGGCTTCAGGTTTGTTCCAATAAGAGGCGGATACGACTGGGCTTTTGATCCAGATTTCGCCGACTTCCCCGATGTCGCACGTTTCGCCGTCATCACGGACGGTTTTGATTTCAACGAGGGGCATGGCAGGACCGACGGTATGGATTTTGTCGCGATCGACTTTAGCATCGAGACATACCGCGATTGGCGTACCTTCAGTTAATCCATACACTTGAATGACACCGGCTCCGGGCAAAACACGATCCATCTGCTCAATCGCCCACGGAACGAGAGGGTCGCCACCTGTGACGATCCGACGTAGGGAGGAGAGCTCGTACGTGTGTAGCGATGGATGTTGGAGCAAATCATAGATCATAAATGGAAACAAAAAGATGTCGCTCACTTGCTCACGGTCAATTACGTCCATCACGCGCTCAATGGAAAATCCTTTACTTTTGGAAATTAAGACAGTCCCACCTTTGAGTAAGACGGGCAAGGCAAGGTCTTCCATTGCCCCGACGTGGTAGAGCGGTCCCGTCGTCATGGCTGTTTCTGTTCCATCGAGCGACCAACGCAATGCTTGAATGGTTGAAAACCACAACGTGTTGTCATGGCTCCAAACGGCGCCTTTCGGTCGACCAGTCGTGCCGGATGTGTACATGAGCATCACTGGATCTGTGCTCTGAATACTCGCTGTGGAAATAGGTGCACAGCTGCCCTCTTCCAATTCGGAAAAAGACCGGCTCCAGCTCGGGACGGGCTCACCGTCCGCACACAAGCAGAGGTAATGGTCGATGTGCTTTGCCCCCGCCCCTTGCACAACACCGGTGAACTCATCGTTAAATATGAGTACGCTCATGCCCGCATCGTCGAACAAATAAGCATATTCCTGACTCGTGAGTCGAAAGTTTAGGCGGACAGCAATCGCTCCGATACGGGCAATGGCAAAATAAAGGCCTATATACTCAAGGCTGTTCGTCAAAAGCATCCCGACCCGATCCCCTTGCTTAACGCCTAGACTTCGCAAATGGTTTCCGTACCGGTTTGCTTTCTCATCTAATTGTGCGTAAGTCCAACGCTCCCCGTCTTCAACTTGGACTGCGGTTTTTTGCGGGTGCTTTAGACCATGTCGAATCATATAGTTAATATCCATACTATCTGCCCCTTTTTCATTTGACTGTTAGAAAATGGTGCAATATTTGTTCCAATTATCTGATAATATGATACACTGCACATATTCACGGTTGATTGGTTTGCATATGCAGATGTGCATACTGAATGCGCAACTTTGCATACAAAGGAGCGAATGAGCATGTATCGAACGCCCTATTTTCAGTACGAACACGATGATGAAATCATGTCACTGTTCACAAGTGTGATTAGCATTTCCAGTGATGGCATTTACGTGTGCGATCGCGCTGGTCATGCGCTACTGTTTAACGAGTCACTCCTTACCATTTCAAAAATTCCTGTTGATGCGTTGCGCGATTATACAGTGGATGAACTCGTCGAAAAAGATATCATCCCGATTTCAAGTGCAGGAAAAACGTTAAAGACTGGTCGACAAGAGAGCACGGTGATTGATTATTACGGAGGATCAAAAGCGATTTTGACGTCCACACCGGTATATAACAAGAGCGGGGAGATTCTTTGTATCATCTCCAATGTTCGCGACATTACAAAGCTGAATCAGTTGGAAAAAGAACTGTCTGAGCTCAGTCACAAACAATCTGCAATGAACGAACAGCAATTTTTTCAACGCGGCGGTCTCATCTATTCGAGCAAAGAAATGGAGGAGACGCTTGAGCTCGCCTCCGCTTTTGCACCGAACGATGCCCCGATTATGATTCTAGGGGAAACGGGTGTTGGAAAAGATATACTCGCACAATATATCCATGAAAGAAGTGAACGAACCGGACAATTTGTGAAAGTGAATTGTGGGGCAATTCCTGAGCATCTGCTGGAATCGGAATTGTTTGGTTATGTGAAAGGGGCGTTTAGTGGGGCAACGAGCGACAAAGTTGGGTTGGTTGAATTGGCGAATGATGGAACGCTCTTTCTTGATGAAGTTGGCGATATGCCTCATCCCCAACAAGTAAAGCTATTGCACGTGCTCCAAGACCAGATGGTCCGGCGCATCGGTCATACGAAAACGACACCCGTAAACATTCGCGTCATCTCGCAACGAACGCCGACATGGACACGTTGATCGCCGCAAAGAAATTTCGAAGCGACTTATTTTATCGGTTGAATGTATTGTCGATTACAATTCCACCATTACGGGAGCGAATTGCCGATGTATCCACGCTTTTATTCTTTTTTCTCAAACAGCTCGAAAAGCGGTATTCTCTTGTGAAGCGGATGGATTCCAGCACCATTCAAGCGTTGCTCCATTACGCCTGGCCGGGAAATGTACGCGAGTTAAAAAGCATGATCGAGCGCATGTACCATATGTGCCAATCGCAGACGATTTCGAAAGATCTTCTCCCCGACGGAATGACTGGAGCGACGGGTGAGAAGCTTGATATCTCGCTTTTTAAAGAAAATAACGAACCTCCATCGTTAAAACAAGCGATCGCACAGTTTGAGCAAACGTACATTGCTGACACACTAGCAAAAGCCCGGACATTAAAGGAAGCAGCCGAGCAGTTAGACATTGACATCTCTACACTCGTCCGAAAAAAGAAGCGATTAAATATTACTTCACAATAATTTGTAAGCGTTTACTTATGGCACGATGTTTGCATCTTCTTCGTGTACACAGATGAGGAGGGTGACGGTATGATTGGGATTTTAATTGGCATTGCGGTACTTATGATTCTCGCTTACAGAGGATGGTCGATCATCTGGGTCGCTCCAATTGCTGCTGGCGTTGTAGCTCTTACAGGGGGATTGGATTTGCTCGACGCCTATGCTGGCACGTACATGAGCGGATTCGTCGACTTTGCGAAGCAATGGTTTCCAGTGTTCATGCTCGGTGCGATTTTCGGGAAGTTAATGGAAGATACACGGATGGCAGCCACGATTGCGGTTACACTCACGAAAGTGATTGGCTCCAAACGCGCCATTCTCGGCGTACTGCTCGCCACCTCAGTTCTTACGTACGGAGGTGTGAGTCTGTTCGTCGTCGTCTTTGCCGTCTATCCGCTCGCATTGGCACTGTTCCGCGAGGCGAACTTAACGAGACGACTTTTGCCACCAACCATCGCCCTTGGCGCGTTTACATTTACGATGGCAGCCATTCCTGGCAACCCACAAATCCAGAATCTCATCCCGACGACGCATTTCAATACGACAGCAGCCGCCGGTCCAATTATGGGCAGTGTGGCTGCAATCGTCATCGCCGGGGGCGGGTACGCGTATTTACGATGGCGGGAAAATCAACTCTCAAGCCGAGGAGAATTCTTCACTGAACCGAAGGACAAACAAATCATTGATCACGAAAATGATCGTCTGCCAAACTTCTTTCTTTCAATTATCCCGCTTCTAATCGTACTTGTAACGCTGAATCTATTCGGTTGGCACATTATTGTCGCGCTTATTACCGGTATTGTCGCGATTATGCTCTTTAACACCCACCGCTGGCGAAAGTTCGTGACGTCTCTGAACAGCGGGGCGAGCGGCTCTGTGCTCGCGATTATTAATACGAGTGCCGCTGTTGGTTTCGGGACCGTTGTGCAAGCCGTTCCCGCGTTCGATCGATTGGTCAATTCCTTGCTCTCACTCGGTGGGAATCCGCTCATATCGCTCGCAATTGCGACGAATGTGATGGCCGGTGCGACCGGCTCAGGATCTGGCGGGATTGCCATCACGTTAGAAGCTCTCGGCGAGCAGTACTACAACTTGGCGCTCGAGACGGGTCTGAACCCAGAAGCGTTGCACCGAATCGCCACATTGTCCGGCGGCGGGCTCGACGCCCTCCCTCACAATGGCGCCGTCATCACACTGCTCGTCGTCACTGGGCTCACCCATAAAGAGTCATATAAAGATATCTTTGTCGTCGCTGTTCTCATTCCAATCGTTGCGACCGTAGTGGCGATTGCTATGGCGTCAATGGGTCTCGTGTAAACGGGTGCGTTTCTTAAAGCGCACGGCGTGTGCGCTCAATTCTTTAGTGGCAAGGTAACGATCATCGTGCCAGGGCCGACGGTGATGCCGTCGGCATTTTCTGTCCAAAGCTTGATTTCCACGAACGCTGTGCCCTCTTCAATCCACTTATTAACGACCGTTCCGTTGGTGGTGACAGTCTCTCCGGCTGTATTAAACGTCTTCATCTTAAAGCCTTTCAGTCGCCGGATCGTTCCGGCAGGTCTGATATAAGCACGAACGGTTTTCTCCCACATGCCTTGCAAGAAGACATTATTGGCATACATATCCTCTGCGCCCGATTGCCTAGCATACTCACTGTTATGATGGATGGAATTAAAGTCTCTCGTTGCTCCCGCCGCCATCACAAGTCTGTACACCGACAGGTGAAACGTTTCCGGGCGCAAAGCTTCGCCTATTTGCACGTCCTCCCAATAGCGCTCATTCATTTGCACTGCCTCCTTTCAAATGTGGGTTGTACCGGTACGTGCCGATCGACACGTTCGCCACTCGTTCAGCGGACTGGTTCTTGATAACTGATGCCCAGCGCATAAATGCGCCTCGGCCGACGGAGGTTTCTTTAGGTACGCATGACGTGAGGCGGTTGCCTTCTTGGTATAAGTGGTCGCCAACGTAGCACGGCTGGATGTACTCGATGTCGAGGTCGGTATAAAAGTACCCGGTCGTGACGGGTTCGTGGTCAGACACGAAGCTTGAACCGGGCTCTGCTCTGGTTGGGCATCGGGGCGGCGCTCGTAAACTGCGCGCCCATCTCTTTGTTCCAATACGGCTGCGTAATCCAAACGAACAAGCTGCTATACGGGGCAATGATGTGCCGTAGCCATACTGCTCTGCTACGTGTTGGTCGGTATGTAGCGGGCAGTCGAACTCTAGCGGTTCGACAAAACGGCGCACCGCGGATGCCTCAATTGGGTCCGCTCCCCAAAACTGCTCCCCAGGACAAAAATCGGTACCTACGCGTTCAACCATCGGTTGCCATGCACGTTTCCAGTCTGGTTGCATATGAAAAACCCTCCTTCTATTGGGAAGGAGAGTGCAAAAATGGTGCCAATACGGGTGAGATGGACGACTTACTCCATCCACTCCGGTTTCCCGAATCCTTCAAACTGCTCGTCAATGATTTCTTCGAACTGTTCGGATTCGATTACATCTACGATGTCACCGGCAAGTTGCCCGTCTTCGTCTTCGGCACGGACGGCGACGACGTTGCGGTACTGATCAGGCATGTTTTCGAGTGCGAGCGCATCCAACAGGTCCATCTCAGCACCGAGGGCGAAGTTCCCGGGTACAGCAGTGAGCGCTGAGCTCCCAACTTGGCGTGGCAGTTGTGCGGCTTCGAGCTCAACAAACTGCAAATCGAGGGGGTTGCCGGTAATGTCACGGGCAGAAGCCGTGAGCTCGTCGATGCCATCTTCAAATTCGATAAGCCTTCTTCTTCGAGCATAATGAAGGCGCGGGCGGCGTTGGTCGGATCATTCGGAATCGCAACTTCCGCGCCTTCAGCAACGTCGCTCAAGTCACTGTATTCATCGGAATACAAGCCCATCGGTGCAGTCGGAACGGTGATGAGCCCGACGAGATCAAGGTTGTTTTCTTCAGTGAAATTCTCAAGATAAACAGTATGTTGAAACAAGTTGGCGTCGATTTCTTCATTTGCTAGCGCATTGTTCGGATACACATAGTCGGAGAATTCTTGAATGTCGACGGAATACCCCTTTTCTTCCAAGCCGGGCACGATTGCCTCCGACAACATATCGCTATAAGGACCAGCGGTAGCTCCCAATGTGATGTCGCCAGCCGTCTCTTCGCTGCCTTCACTTTCATCTCCGCAAGCGGACAATACCAATACACTTCCTAATAAGAATACGGTCGATTTTTTCAACTGATTTCTCTCCTTCTCTATTTAGATACTCTCTTTAGCTGGGACATGGATCTTACTTCTCGTTGCTTGCGTTCCGGGTAGCGCCCATAGGAGGAATGGCATTAGCTATGACCGTCGCTCCTGTTTTGACCCTTGCACCTCTTGCGGTTTTATGTTCGTTTGTCCACACGCTTAGCGATTAGATCTCCAATTTGTTGGATTACTTGGACGAGGACGATGAGCAACACAACGGTTGCAATCATGATCGTTGTGTCGTACCGGTAATGGCCATAGCGAATGGCAAGATCTCCGATGCCGCCCCCACCGACAACACCGGCCATCGCCGAATAAGCGATGAGACTAATAATCGTAAGGGTAAGCCCTTGAATAATTGATGAGCGGGCTTCTGGGAAGAGCACGTCTTTCATGATCATCCACGGTGTCGCCCCGGTCGCAATCGCCGCCTCAATCATGCCTTTGTCGATATCCCGAAGCGCAGTTTCAACGATGCGCGCAAAGAATGGGATGGCGGCAACAGATAAGGAAACGCTCGCCGCGACAGGTCCAGTCGTTGTACCAACGAGCAGCCCGGTCACCGGAAAGAGTAAAACGAGCAAGATGATGTACGGAATCGAGCGGACGATGTTGACGATAAAGCCAAGTGTCTGCTGCAAGATGACGTTCTGCCAAAACAATCCGCGGTCGGTGACGAATAAAATGATGCCGAGCGGCAAACCGATAATGATCGCGACGACGGTAGATATGCCGATCATCTGCATCGTTTCCACAAATGCTTCTGCCATGTCGGGCAACAAATTAATTAGATGTTGAAAGTCCATCGCGTAACACCTCCACATCTGCTTGTCGTTGCTGAATGTAGTTAATACCCGTTTGTACGTCACCGATTTCTCCGCGCAGCTCCATGATGAATATGCCGAGCGGCCGGTTTTCGATGTATTCAATCGCACCGTGCAAGAAGTTTCCTTTTATGTCGATTTGTTGCAACATATCCCCGATGATGCCTTCACCAGCTACCGTGCCACGAAATGTCACTTTAATAATTGTCCCTGTGCAACCAGCAAGCGTTTCTTCTGGCACTTCAAATGAAACGACGTTGGAGATGAACTCTTGTGTGAGCGCCTCTTGCGGATCAGCAAATAGGTCATATACGCGCCCATGCTCAACGACTTCCCCGTCCTGCATAATCGCCATTCGGTTACAAATCTCTTTCACCACACCCATTTCATGGGTAATGAGTACAATCGTTAATCCTAAGTCTCGATTCAAATTTTTTAACAACCGCAAGATGGATTGCGTCGTCGTCGGATCAAGAGCCGACGTAGCCTCGTCGCACAAAAGCACCGCCGGGTTATTTGCAAGAGCACGCGCTATGCCGACACGTTGTTTCTGACCACCGCTCAGTTGCGCCGGGTAAACGTCACGCTTATCGGAAAGTTCAACTAATCCGAGTAGCTCGTCGACCCGTGCGGGGATGGCTTCTTTCGACTCCCCTGCTGCTCGAAGCGCAAACGCCACGTTGTCATAGACCGTTTTTTGACTAATTAAGTAAAAATGCTGAAAGATCATGCCAATCTTTAGTCTCTGCTTACGGAGCTCTTCCCCCTTCAATTTGGTCATCTCCGTACCGTCAACGCTGACTGAACCGCTCGTCGGTCGTTCAAGCACGTTTATGCAGCGCAGTAGCGAACTTTTCCCTGCCCCGGAGTATCCGATGATGCCAAAGATATCTCCACGTGCAATCGCCAAAGTCACATCCTTAACACCGGTCACCGTTTTCTTTTTCGTCTGATATACTTTTGTCAAATTGTTAATTTCAATCATCTCTCGACCCCCAACCCAATAAAAAAAAGACCCTTTTCGTCTGAAAAAAAGTCTTGAATGGCAATGTGCACAATTTCACGACTTATCTTTCAGAATTGTTGCATTCTGCTGGACTTGGCACCTTCCTCAATGGAGGTTGCCGGACGTCATCGGGCCATTCCCTCGGTCACTCTCGATAAGCAAAATATGAAGTTAGTAGTAGCTATCGTAATACTTTAAAGCGATAATGTCAACAGAAAATACTAACTTTTCTGATCGGAATTGAAGCATGATTTTTATTGCAGGAAGCGGATGAACGATGTCGAATCTTCTTACATAAGCTCCCTCAAATAGGCTATGCACATCCGGGTGCGAACCCGAAGCGAACATAAAAACCCTGGGTGACCCGCACCAAAAATCGGGTCAATTTTGTGAAAGTATGTAATGATTGCTAGTTTATACCCCCATTAATGTGCGAAAAAAGTAGTTGTTAGAAGAAAGAATAAGCGGATATTGGTCAAAAGACCCTTAATTTCGCAGTCGCACCTTGTATGGGTGCGTGGATTGAAATAAAGATCATATTGCCTTTATATGTAATCATGTTGACAGTCGCACCTTGTATGGGTGCGTGGATTGAAATGCTGTAAGTGTCCTCATCAATGACGACTGTCGCAGTCGCACCCTGTATGGGTGCGTGGATTGAAAAATATAGAAGGATGGGGTTGTTTATCCCTAGTAGTCCTGACAGCTCTCGCTCGTCAGGAAAACGAAACAAGGCCGCCACTATATTGAATTGGGGGCCTTGTTTCATGTTTGTTTAATTGTCGGGCGTGTATCCGTACACTGGCAGTGTAATGCTTGCGGTTTCTTCGATTTCTTCAAAGCTGATGTCAAATGTGACGTGTTCAGTGTCTCCTGTTTCGTGAACAATCAATCCTTCTTCTAAGTCGTATTCGGCACTTTCTGGATGACTTGATGTGACTTCTTTAATCGTGATTGATTCAAATACTTCAGTCGGTACGGATTCATAGAAGTAGTTTTGACCTCTGAACACCAATTGTGCACCGGTGTGATCCAGTCGTACAAATCTTGACATGAAGTTGCCATCTAGTTCAAATAACGGACTGATGTGGACAGGTACGTTCGGGTCAATGACGAGCACTTCTTGCGAATCGGACGTTATTTCTGTACCTTCTTCATCACGAATTGCGACTGTGTAGCTGAATGTTTCCCGATGAGCAAGCTCTGAGGCGTCAAATCCACCTGATGAGTCGGTCAGCTCATACCCATCGGTTAAGTTAAATATGAGTTCAAACCCTTCAGCTGCCAATTCATCCACTGAAAGTTCCAGCCCGTCTACATCAAACTGCAATGTTTGACCTACTTCTTTTCGAATCGTGTCTGTCGTAGCGTCCACTCGGCTAAACGTAGGATCAAACTCCTCGATAGTAATTTCGAATTCCTCTCTGCCGTAGTTCCCTGAGTCTAAGAGGAGGATATAATCGCCAGGCACGAGTCTAGAAAATGAAGCCTTAAATCGATGCCCATCCATTTGCAATCCAGCCCCTTTTTCTGCACTTTCCTCAAAACCATCAGGACCTTCCAAAACAATGTAAAAACCTGAATCATCAAAGTCAACTGGGAATTCCCCGCTCACATCTATACGAGCTCCATTAATGTCTACGTTAACATTTCGTATATCGGATCGTTCTCTTTCGTATGAGAGTGTCGTACGTTGATCTTTATAGTACAAAACAAGTGCCTGTCCATAATTCAATCTATAATCGGTCCGGATTTGCAATGTTTGATCATCAATCACTTCCAAATGTTCCGTGCTCCCGCGTAACCTAAAATTATCGGCATTCCATTCTTCGTCACGAATATCTCGGTAAAAATGAATGTTAAACGTATACGGATCGACCATTTCCATAGATTCCAACCCAAGTTCATCTGTATAGAGGACAGCTAACGTTCTTTCGATAAAGGTTGCCATTTGGCTACGAGAGACCGGTTCCATTGGGCGAAATGTTCCGTCTGTTGTTTGTGTAATTCCATGTGCTTGCAATGCTTGAATATTGTCTTGATGCACAGCAAGAGCATCGTCCAAGTCAGTGACTTCTACTCCATTTCCTTCTGCTCGTTCAACATCGTTCATATCAAGCACGCGCATGAGAATCGACGCCATCTGTTGACGATGCAAAGTGACTCCTGTATCAAACACTGAGTTGCCTTCTCTGCCTGTCATAATTCCTGCATCGGTTACCGCTTTCACGACAGGTGCATAATGATGACTTGCCGACACATCTGGATAAAGATCTTCTGAAACGGTGTCAGGGACAGGGATATCAAAAGCTCTCGTCATTAATGTTGCAACCTGCCCACGAATGATCGTTTCATTTGGATGGAAGTTGCCATCCGAATAACCGGTCAAAATGCCACGATCTCTCATTTCACGAATTTCAGATGAATGGGTCGTACCATGACAAACATCTTCAAAGATCGGTCCCATAATGTCATGATGGCAATCATAAGTAGCGTCCACTTCCGAAGGACCCGCATACGCCGCTGCTCCCAAGACGCCTGCAAGGCTAAGTACTAAAAAATTCTTTCTCATAAACATGATCTCCTTATTTATTTTGATATATTTATTATAGCTTACTCGAATCCAAAATTTTAGATTTATTTCCATTTTTTCGGATTTATTCTTTTTCTTTTAGGGAAAGGGTAGGCAAGGAGATGATCGGATTGAATCCTTTGCGAGCTGTAACGATTATGAGCGCCGCCGCTTTGTCTCAATCTATGGCAGGAGAATTGGTGCCTGAACCAAGTGAGCCTGTGGAAGAACAAGAAATGGTTGAGGTGGAAGCAGAAGAGGAGCAAATACTCGATGAAGAAGAAGTGATTGGCATTGTGAGTGATGATTTTCAAACTGAAGCGGAAAGTTATCGCTTGATGAATGAAGGGATTAATGATGACGATGAATATGTCATTACCGTAGCAGAGTCCGTTTCGGACGAAAACGGTGACCCGTCCCACATAGCGACACTCAACCGCTATTATGTAAATAAACATACAGGCGAGTTTTGGAAAGAATATGACTAGGCAGTCTTTGTAAAATAGGGTTACTTTTTATGAAAAGTACAACATATATCGCATTAAAAAACGCCTCTTGTGACGGTGACTTATTACCGTTGCAAGAGGCGACTTCTTTACACGCCGGAATAAGCCATAAACCTCCGTCAACCGGGACTGTTATACCAGTGACAAAGCGCGATGTTTCGTCATCGGCAAGCCAGAGCAACGTGCCGAGTAAGTCTTCAGGTTCACCGAATCTTCGCTGTGGGGTATGATCGATAATTTTGTTCGCACGTGCGGTACGTCCCCGTCTGGTGGTGAGCAAATCGCGATTTTGTTCAGTGAGGAAGAACCCTGGCGCGATTGCGTTCACACGTATTCCCGTCTCTGCAAAATGGACAGCTGTCCATTTTGTTAAGTTGTCTATGCCAGCTTTGGCGGCACTGTAGGCCGGTACTTTCGTCATCGGAGCCGGGGCCGACATGGAAGAGATGTTAATGACTGTGCCCCCGCTTGATGTCATATCTCGGGCAAATACTTGTGTAGGCAAGAGTGTGCCGACGAGATTTAGACGGAACACGTGATCAAATCCGCTTAATTGCAGATCGAAAAACGACTGAATATCGCTTTCTAGATCGCCAGTTTCGTACGTTTCTTTTTCGGTGATCGCGTCGGGGTGATTGCCACCTGCACCGTTAATTAACAGGTCGCACGCGCCGAACGTTTTCTTTACTTGCGCGTAAGCGGCAGCGATGCTCGTTTCGTCTAACACGTCGCAACGGACCGCCACAGCTTCTCCTCCTGCAATGTTGATCTGTTCGGCGACTTCTTCACCGTTCGCTACATTTCGGTTTAGTATCGCCACTTTCATGCCTTGCGCGCGAGCTCTTTTGCCATAGTCCGGCAGAGCACCCCACTGCCTCCTGTAATTACTGCGACTTTCCCTTCTAAATTCGTATGTTTAGGGAGCATGTGATTTCGCCTCCTGATTCGTTTTTTCAACAAGTTCATAAGCGTCCCAAAGACCCCATAAGTGCATGATTCCTAATGCCCGGTCGTACAACCCATACCCTGGGCGACATTGTTCGTTCCATAAATGTCGGCCGTGGTCGGGGCGGACGTACCCTGTAAAACCTGACTCGTGATACGCTCTGACGACGTCATCAATTGGAACGGACCCGTCTTTCGTTCGATGGGACGTCTCAATAAAATCCCCATTTTCATAGATACGAACATTTCGGATGTGAGCAAATGCGATGCGATCATGAAAGCGGCGAATGATCGCAGGGACATCGTTTGCCGGATTTGACCCGAGTGAACCGCTACACAGCGTAAGACAGTGAGACGGACTGTCGGAAATGGCCAAATACCGTTCAATCGCTTCTTCACTATTGATAATTCTTGGCAATCCAAACACAGACCACGGTGGATCATCTGGATGGATGGCTAGTTTAATATTTTCTTCTTCTGCGACTGGCAACACTCGCTCTAAGAAATAGTGGAGATTCGCCCATAAATCTTCTTCACTCACTTGCTCATATGCTCGAAGTGAGTGTTCGATCGTCTTCAAGCGTTCCGGCTCCCACCCAGGCATTGTGAATTCAGAGTCCGTCGTTTGTTCGATTAACTCATACGGATCCATCCGGTCAACTTTCGCTTTTTCATAGAAAAGGGCAGTAGAACCGTCTTCTAATTGTTTAAAAAGATCGGTTCTTGTCCAATCAAATACCGGCATGAAATTGAAGCAGACGACGCGTGCGCCTGCCTGAGCAACGTTTTTTAACGTTTGCTTGTAGTTGTCAATGTAACGGTCTCGCGTGTCAGCGCCGAGTTTGATGTCTTCATGGACGTTAATGCTCTCCACGACGTGAAGATGAAAGCCGTGGGTATCGGCGTATTTTTTGACACGCATGATGTCTTCCAGTGGCCAAACGTTACCTGCTGGCTGATCGTGAAGAGCCCACACAAGCCCTTCTACGCCAGGAATTTGTTTAATTTGCTCGGCTGTAACGGAGTCATTGCCTTCTCCGTACCAGCGAAATGTCATTCTCATCGCGTTCAACCCCTTCCACTAAAATTCGATAACGACTTTTCGTACATTCTCAGGTTCATTTTCCAACAGAGAGAATGCTTCTTTAACATCTTTAAAATGAAACCGATGGGAAATGATCGCTTCTGGTTTCAGCTCTCCAGCATTCACTTTTTTAATGACTGTAGGAAATTGATGCGTCTGTAGTCGAGAACCAACAACGTTTAATTCTTTCTTCGTAAGTTGAAAAGAAGGAATGAGTGACGGCTGCTCATTAAACCCTAACGTCACGACCGTTCCGGCAACTGATGCAAGTTGAACCGCTTGCTCAAACGTACTCGTAATGCCGACCGCATCGATGACGACGTTCATCATTTCGCCATCCGTTGCTCTTGTCACTTCTTCTTCCACGTCTGTCGTTCCCGGGTTAATGACTCGATCTGCTCCGATAGACGTTGCGTAATCAAGACGATTCGTATTGAAATCTGACATCCACACTGTCGCCCCTCGCTCTTTTGCGAGCAATAGACAAGCTATGCCTGTCGGGCCCGCCCCCATAATGAGTACAGTGTCCCCAGACTGGATGTTTCCACGAAAACTAGCTTGCGCACCGATCGTCAACGGTTCAATAAGTGCCGCAGCTTCTTCAGTCACGTGATCTTCGACCGGGTGCCAATTTCTCTGATCGGCTCGCATCCATTCGCTCATGCCACCGTCAGCATGCACGCCGTACACGACGAGGTCTGTGCATACGTTCGGGCGGTCGTTCTTACATGCATAACACGTGCCACACGAGCGAATCGGCTCTAGGGCGACGAGGTCGCCCTTTTTCACGTTTGTAACAGCAGCACCCGTTTCTTCAACACGTCCTGCCACCTCATGTCCAATGACTCGAGGGTAAACGGTAAACGGGTTGCTTCCGTGATAAATGTGCATATCCGAACCACAAATTCCAACCGTCGTTACACGTACAATGACGTCAGTTTCGGTTTGAACTTTTGGGCGTTCCGTGTCAACGATGTCGAGTTGGTGAGGTTGTTTTACTTGAATGGCTTTCATCTTCATCATCCTTTACTCAAATAGTCCGGGTAAAAATAGTGATAATTGTGGTACGTACGCAACGATGAGTAGAACGAGAATCGCAACAGCGAAAAATGGAAGCAACTCTCTAACCGTTACTGTAATTGGCACTTTTGCAAATGATGACGCTACGAACAAACAAACCCCGACCGGTGGCGTGGAAAGTCCAATCATGAGTGCGAGCACCATGACGACACCGAAGTGAATCGGGTCCATACCAATACTTGTCGCAACCGGAAGTAGTACGGGGAACAAAATGACAAGTGCCGCGATGGTCTCCATAAACATTCCTAGCACAAGCAATAAAAGAATAATGAGTAGAATAACAAAAATCGGGTTCTCTGTAATCGAGAGAATACCGTCAGCTATGACAAGCGGCACACCTTCACTGACTAGAATCCAGCCGAACGTGTTCGCAAATCCTACGAGCAAAAGGATGGAAGCCGTTGAGATGAGTGTGTTTTTAATGATGGACGGTACTAGCTTGAGATTTAACTCTCGATAAACAAATTTTCCAACGAGAAACGCATAGATCACACATACGACAGCAGCTTCAGTTGGTGTGAAATACCCACCAAGAATCCCCCAAAGAATAATGACGACCATGAGTAGTGCCCAAAACGCCCCTAAAAACGTTTTTCCAATTGTAGAAAGTGACTGCTTCTCCCCTTTTGGATATTGGCGCTTCACACTAATGATGTATGTGACGATTAAAAAGCCAATCGCAAGCAAAATACCAGGGATCGCTCCGGCAAGGAACAAATCACCGATGGAAATACTAGCGAGCGTACCGATAATGATCATCGGTAACGACGGAGGAAGCATCGGTCCAACTGTTGATGAAATTGAGGTGACTGCCGCTGAAAACCCCGATCCGTACCCTTGTTTTTTCATCGCTGGAATCATGACTGACCCGATACTCGCTGTGTCCGATAGCGCCGTACCTGAAATTCCAGCAAACCCGAGGGAAGAAGCGACGTTCGTTAAGGCAAGCCCCCCGCGAATACGCCCGACAACCGCGTTGGCAAAGTCGATAATTCGATTCGTAATCCCACCAGCATTCATTAAGTTTCCTGCAAGAATGAAGGCTGGAATCGCAAGCATGACAAATGAATCAATACCGGCAAACATCGTTTGCGGAATGACTGTTAGCGGAACACCGGCAACGAGTAAGTAGATGAGTGATGAAATCCCTAAGCTAAACGCAATCGGTATGCCTAGAGCAATAAGTAACAGAAACAACACGATGACGAGGATTGCCATTAGCTTTCTTCTCCTTTCTCGTCATAGGCACCTTGCAGGCGTTCAATGATGGTGACTACTCCATAAACGATTAACAATAAACCGAGGATCGGTACAGCCGCATACGCATAGGCCATAGGTATTCCTAGTGTTGGCGCGTAGAAATCTAACCCTAATCCCGTAAACTGTATACCAAACACGAAAAGTACCGCTGAAAATAAAATAATAAGCACACTAATGACGGTTTCATAGATTCGTTGAATTGATTTTGGAAGAGCTAGAATTAACATGTCAATGCGGATAAATTCTTGTTTTCGTAAAGCCAAAGGAGCTGCCGTAACAATTGAATAAACAAATAAGTAGCGAGAAAGCTCTTCTGTCCACGTAAAGTCATACGGAAAATACCGGCTCAGGATTTGAATGACGACGACGAGCAATAAACCAGCAAATAATAAGATCGTCGTTGTTCCAAGTGTCGCATCGACTTTTTCCATCTGCTTCATTCACTCTCTCCTCCTTCACCTTCAGCGAGAATATCTAAGTACAACTCATTCTGTTCTTCTGTGAAGTACTCTTCTAGTGCTGGCATCATTGCTTCACGAAACGCTTCTTGGTCCACGTCGTCATTAAATGTCATGCCTTGCTCATCTAATCGCTCTCTTACCGCTTCGGTTTCTGCTTCATGTAAATCTTGAGCATACGCTTCTGCTTCAGCCGCTGCTTCTTTGACCGCCGCTTGCTGATCTGCTGGCAACGCTTCCAATTGTTCGGTGCCAACGACCACATATATCCATGACCGCACGTGCTCGGTTTCATTTAAGTATTGTTGCACCTCATAAAATCCGTTGCTCTCAATCAAGTCATTCGGATTTTCTTGTCCGTCGATCACCCCTTGTTGCAACCCGGTAAACACTTCGCTCAAACTGAGCACTTGCGGTTGTGCTCCCGCTTGTGACCACGCATCTAAAAATAACGGCACGTTTGGCACACGCATATTAAACCCGCGCAAATCTTCCGGTGTATTAATTTCAACATTCGACGTTAAATTCCTTGGCGCACGTTCCATATAAAAAAGGGGTGTAAGTCCAATATCACGTTCGATATCGCTTTCAATTATGCCACCTAGTGGTCCTTCAATGACCCGACGCATATGATCTTCATCCTCAAAAGCGTACGGAACGGCGAGCATAACCGCATTTGGCGTCCACACTTCTAACGTCTCTCCAGTAATCGTGAGGTCGGTTGCACCGTAGCGAATGGAGTTGATGTTATCTACTTCACTGCCTAACTGACTGTTCGGAAAAATATCAACCACAACAGCACCGTCTGTTTTTTCTTCAACGAGTTCAGCAAATTGTTCGGCTGTTCGGTGCCACAAGTGACTCGAATCAGAAATGTGTGTCATTTTCCAACGAGTAACATCCTCTTCCGAGGAGGACGTTTGGGCTGCGCATCCGCCGAGCAGTAGCACAGTACCAGAGGCACAAGCCAAAAACCCTTTCCACATTGCCTACACCTGCTTTCTAGAGGTTTTTACTGAAAATAATCCGGAAATTCCGCTTTTAGCGGGGATTGGTCATACTGCAACAACGTCAAGTGCTCGTGCATGATTTCCATTCCAGCTCGTTCATCTTTTTGCTCAATTGCCTGAACCATCGCTTCATGTTGTTCAATGAGGAGGTTCCAATTCAATTTCAAGTTCATGCTCAATTTACGCAATCTTTGCGAATGCACATCCATACGTTGTATGACTTGCCAAACACGTTTTTTATTTGTACCTTCTGCTAAGAACAAATGAAAATCGCGATCCAACAAAAAAAGGGCTTGTTCATCTTCTTTCTCCTTGGCAAGCTTTTGCTTTTCAATGTTTGCCAACATATCCAATCGTTTCGATTCCGGAAAAGCATGGCATGCGAGCTTCATCATCCCTACTTCTGCTTGCTCTCTAAGAAAACGGGCTTCTTCAACGTGGTCCAAATCAATAAGTGTGACAAATGAGCCTCGTTGTGGCAAAACCGTCAACAACTCATCTTCGGTTAATTTAAGAAAAGCTTCACGGACCGGTGTCCGACTCACTTCCAAATCATCAGAGATTTCTTTTTCGGAAATGACCGTCCCCGGCGTAAGCTCGAGACTTAATATTGATTCACGGATCTTCTCGTACACATACTCTCGGGTTGATCCTTTAAAATTTGTCCGATTCAACTTCTCTCACCTCCTAAAAATGATGCTACCACACTACCATACAAGTATGCTACTATTATTTTAAAGCGTTTACATACTTAAGGAGTGATTAATGAATGGGTACGCTCACAGAACAACAGCTAACAGACATAACGACAACGGCTTTTACACGTGGTGGTATTCCAAAGCACATCGCAGAACATGTAACCGACGTGCTCGTGCACGCAAACTTACGTGGTGTTGATTCCCACGGCGTGCTTCGGGTCGAACATTATCTTCGACGAGTAGCTGAAGGTGGTCTCGATGCCCATGCGGAGCCGACATTCACAAAAACCTCCCCAAGTACAGGGATTCTTGATGGAAACAACGGTTTTGGCCATTACATCGCAAAAGAAGCGATGAATGAATCGATCCAAATCGCAAAAGAACAAGGCATCGGCGCTGTCGCTGTTAAAAATAGCAGTCATTGTGGTGCGCTTTCCTACTTCGTACAGCAAGCTGCAGATGCTGGCATGATCGGCCTTGCAATGACTCATACGGACAAAGTGGTCGTTCCGTTTGGTGGTACAGAGCCGTTTTTCGGTACAAACCCGATTGCCTTTGGCTTCCCGTCCGCTGAAGAAGAATCCGTCATTCTAGACTTCGCCACAAGCACCGTCGCTCTAGGAAAAATTCTACAATCAAAAGAAAAAGGACAATCCATTCCTGAAGGGTGGGGCGTAGACAAAGACGGAAATTCTACAACTGACCCTCACCAAGTCGTCTCCCTCACACCCTTTGGTGGGCCGAAAGGCTATGGTCTTGCGATGGTTGTAGAAATATTCTCAGCATTACTCACAGGAGCCGCCTTTGGCCCACACGTATCTAAAATGTATGGAGACTATGGACAAAATCGCGAACTTGGTCACTTCGTTTTGGCGCTGGACCCTAGTGT
Source organism: Geomicrobium sp. JCM 19037 (assembly GCF_000698105.1). Taxonomy (NCBI): domain Bacteria; kingdom Bacillati; phylum Bacillota; class Bacilli; order Caryophanales; genus Geomicrobium; species Geomicrobium sp. JCM 19037. Next base: position 83,892 of record NZ_BAWZ01000014.1, read on the forward strand.
GTTCACACATTTGGAAACATTCACGAAACGTATGGACATAATGATCCGTGAACTTCGGTCCATTCCAGCCATTGAAGGCAACGAAGGAGTCTTTGTTCCGGGAGAAATCGAGACACAAACGGCCAAAACAAGAAAGCAAAGTGGCATTCCACTGCCAGAATCTGTTTACGAGTTTCTTATGGAAAATGGACGGTAGCGGCGCTCTGTACCGGCAAATTTCCTTACAGTTTGAGAAAACTACACAATCATCCCTATGTAACATGAGCACCTACCGTCGCGCCGATCTCGTTTTTCAGCGTGACGCACTGCATCTGTTCCCTAGTTCACATATTCTGTTACCGAGTTAGTCAAATGTTTCCGCTCTGCGGAATAAAGCGGGCAACTCGGTAACAGCTTGTCTCAACTCGAGAACAGTTTTGGCCGATCCAACCCGGCCGTCACTACATGTGCAAAGCCCGTGCGATTCCCGCACGGGCTTTGTCTCATTGATTCTGATCTTCTTCGGCTTCAATTTCTTCGTTGTTGAAGAATTCAACATCGATGTCAATTTCGTCATAGGTCTCATCTAAATCGAACGCTGCCACGACGGCTTGAACCAGCTCATCTGGCGAGGTTTGCTCATCAATGTCGAGTTCCGGCAGAATAGAGGCAAGTTGATCAAGGGCTTCATCTCCTGCTACCTGGATGTTTGATCCACCCCTAGTGTCTTGAATTTCTGCTTCGGGGTTGCCGTTGTTGTAATCGTAATCCACTTCGTACTCTTCACTTCCGTACTCGACATCCAATTGAAATTCTTCAAAAGACAGCGACTCGTGCCAACCGCCGGTTGTTTCGTCGCCTGCCATACCCTCATCTTCTGTTGGTGTAGACTCTTCCATCGGCGGTTGTTCATTTTCTACCGTTCCGTCGTCCGTACCGCCACACCCAACGAGTCCGAGGGCGATAAGGATCGACAGGCTAGCCATGTTATACTTCTTCATCCGAACATTCCTCCACAATCGTTTTCTTTAAGGTGCCCAACTCACCCAAATTTAAACAAAAAAGGCAGGCCTTCGCCTGCCGAATCATCATTATAAATCTGTAATCGTCCAGATTGCTTGCCCGCTCGTGAATGGATTTTCAAAGATAAACTCATACTCATCAGAAGCGTTCACATCAAACGGCACTTCACCACGATTATCACGACCCGGACCAATCTCACCGTCCAACGAACCTGTCGTTTCAGTATAAATCGTACTGTTGTGCGTATACCCTTCTCCGTCTTGAAGACTCATCTGCATCATCGTTGAAATGTTCGCCGCCTCATCCGTCGTGTTCTCAATCGTCAAATCAAGAATCACATAATGATCATTTTCCGGCGTCTCCCAATCACTGCCCGCACTTGTGTACGCATCATTTAACGTAATTTGCAAGCCGTCGAAATTCATCGTGTCCCCAATTGAAATGGACTCCTCCACGACCTCCTCTTCTTCTCCCCCACCCTCTTCTACTGCAGATTCTTCCGAAGCCTCTGCTTCCTCTTGTTCCGTTTCCACCTGCTCCACATCACTCACATCACAAGCCGCAATCACGACCATTGTTGCCCCGAGACCCATTGCCAAAAACCATTTCTTCATACGAACCCTCTCCTTATGTTTGAATTACCTTCATCATAAAGAGAGCACTGACAAGTGATGTCAGTGCTGTAAAAAAGATTACAATTTTCTTTCGTAGCGATCTACTTGTTCTTTGAATTCCGCTGCTAGTTGTTTGCGCACATCATGTGGCGCTAACACTTGTGCATCCGTTCCGAAACCCCGAACCCATCGGAGAAATTCCTTCTTGCTGCGAATCGTCGTCTTTAAGAGTAGCGCCCCGTCTGGTTGTTTTTCCAATTCGGTTTCTGTATAAAATTGGACTTCAGTCACATACCGAGCAATGTCTGGCGCAAAACGCACGACGAAGGTAGTCGCCTCCTCATCGTCTGCAAAGATCGTCCAGCGGTTCTCTAAGTATTCATCAATGTTGAAGTCCGGGGAGATGGTGAACGTCTCCTTCGTGACACCAATCGTCTCAATTCGGTCCAATCGAAAGATTCGAAAACCTTCGCGCGTTGCACAGTATGCAGTGATGTATAAATGACCGCCTCGGGGAATGATGTAGTACGGGTGGATCTTGCGCACGGTTCGGGTATCTCTAGAGATCGTGTAATACGTAATGTCCAGCACCCGGTTTTCGGTAATCGCCTCGATCATCGCCGCCATAATGTGGTTGCGGTCGGGATCGCCGTGCTGGTCATGAAAGCGAATTCTACCGCCAAGTTCTTCGCGGAAGTTCGTCATCTGTTGTTGGTCTTCGTTCGTTAATGTCTTTAATTTGCGAATGGCCGAGTTGTACGTCGGATGGTCTTCAGCAATGCCAGGCTGAAAGATTGGAAACACGGTCAGTGCGACCCACTCTTGCATCGTTAACAGTCGGCTCGGGTAGTTCGGTGTACTCACGAGCTGGTAACCTTCGTGGTGGTTCGTTACATAGTGGATGCCCATCTCTTCTAGCTCGCGCATATACCGATAGATCGTGCGTTCCGACACGTGAAATCGCTCAGCGAGAACGGATGCCGTCACTTTTTCTTCTTCATTAAGAATTCGCAAAATGTCGAGTAATCGACCTGCTTTGTTCGTTTTTTCTGCCATAAAATGTACCTCCACTCAAAAAGGGCACGGATTTCTCCATACCCTGTCATTCTCTTCAAACGGCAACATGTTCCTTTTTAATATGCTCATACGCTTCCTTCACCCGTTTAAACTTATGTACATCTCCAGTTGGAGAGTCGGGGTGGTACCTTTTCGCCATGATCCGGTAGCGTCTTCTTAGCTCGTCGGCACTCACCTGATCGGTTGATTCAAACTCAAATATTTGTAGATATTCATCGACGTGACGCCCAAATCGGTTGCCGACTTTTTCCGTGAGCATCCGCCCCGCTTCAGCTTTGTAATGTTGAACGTCGTTGCAGCATGAAGAAATTCAGCTTCACTCGTTGGCATTGCCGCACCGATGAGCATGTTCTTTTTCCTCATTGTATTGTTCGCCATGATCGTTTCAAGTGCAAACGATACGAGCTCGACTAAGTCGTTTGCTCGCGGAAGTTCTTGCTGCACTACTCTTCTGTAGCGCGAGAATGCCCCTACTTTATAGGTGAATTGTAGCTGTTCATTAATGATCATCGTTCCAACATACTGCTGCTCACAAGTAACCCCGCTTCGGGTCACCTCTTTCTCGTTAATGAATAGCTCGATCTTGTTGTGCAGGTCGTGAATGAGCAGCCGACCTCCGGTTATTTCACAATATTGGCGATGCCGATGTCCAGCAAGCACAAAAAAATGAACATTCTTGCCTGTAAGCGTGGCATTGCATGAACATAACTTTTATATTTTCGAACATCAATGGCATCTTGCGACGAGAGGTTACGTAATACCACCCCGCCACTGCAAAAGCAATTATGATTATGAGCCATACCGATGCAACCATGCACATCACCCCTTTTCTACGTGTCTCCTTAGTGTAATAGTATTTCATGAAGTTATGTAACGCAATGCATGATGGGTGATTCTTCCTATATTAACTTTTTTACGAGCAATCGGACAACTGACTGACCAGCCAGATATAGAAGTGAAGAGCCAATCAAGACGGTATTTCGTTCTAACGGTTTAAACCAACCGGTGTCATTTGGGATGAAAAACGCCCCTAACACGACGGAAACAGCGGTGACGAGAACGAACACCTTCAGCAAATCTTTCACGTCAACCCAGGCGGCGAGCACACCACCGACGAGGATCGCAATAACGACACCGATGCTAAGTGGCGCAAACCCAGCGATTTGGTGATACTCCAAATAATGAAACAAAAACGGCACAGGAACGAGCAAAGAAAACAGACCGTAACCCAAGCGCAAATGATCACCTCCCATAGCTATTCTATTCGCTTCATAGGTATTTTTTCCCTTTTGCGGTTGCAACTTTTTCTAACAAATTTCCATTTTACTGAAACAAAACGACATCCAATCACGTTATAATAAGTAGAGATAAAACTGAGAGGTGACCTATGAAAACCATTTCTGAATTTATTGCCGAATACAGAAAACTTCCCGATGATGTAAAAGAAGTCGCCTTTCTCTATGCGATGGCGAGCATTAAGAAGAGAGACCCGGTTGTTTACGAGAAAACCGTCGAGAAAATCGAGCGCCTAAAAGGCCAATATGAGATCGAGTAGTAAGGCTGCGAGGGCAGTCTTATTTTTTTGTTTAAATGCACTACGTACCTTTTGCAAATTCCAACCTTTAAAATCAATAATGCACTGCTCACGATATCTGTTACAAATCAACTTCCACGACGAGAAAATACATTCTTCCCCTTTTACTGCGCTTTAAAATTTCTTCCAACCAAATGATTCTTCTCACGCATTCATTTCCTATAGGCGATCAGCACATCTTCTGCAAACGTCACCATATTTTTTCAACGACACTTATAAACGTAAATACGACTTATGCTTTTAACGATGTCCATCAGCGTATTCCTTTAAAACATAACCATTTATGATATTCACTCATTTTAAACAAAAAATATTTACCCATATTTCAATATATGAAATGTAAGCGTTGTCTCAAGATTAAATATTCAGTATATTTTACTTGAATTTTCTTAAGGAGGTGACGATTAACGAATGGACGCGCGTGATTTACGAAACTGCTATGGACGCTTTACAACTGGTGTTACGGTCGTCACTTGGGGGTAGAAGAAGATCGCTCTGGAATTACTGTAAATTCTTTTACATCTGTATCTCTCGACCCTCCATTAATTCTAGTTTCTATAGATAAAGGGACAAAAGCGATTCAAGCATTAGAAAACACTCCCTTTATTGTTAACATCCTATCCACTGGGCAAGAAGCAATTGCTTGGCAATTTGCAGGCAAACAACAGCAAGGCTTGCAAATTGATTGGTCACAGACCGATATTGGGCCGAAGTTAGAAGGGTCCCTCGCCACGCTTGAATGTACACCGTGGGAAAGCTTTGATGCTGGAGACCATGTCCTCTATCTCGGGAAAGTAGAAAACTACGAATACACAGATGGAGACGGTTTAATGTTTTATCAAGGTAAATTTCTTAATTCCATTGAAGTTGAAAACTATATAAGC